>JADLKP010000287.1 GCA_016838945.1 Methanobrevibacter sp. | reverse complement strand
TTTAAATACTAATAAGTTTATAAATATAAATAATTAATAAATTCAATAATAATTAAACATTAAAATACTAATTCAAGAAAATTATAGTGTGATTTTATGGAAAATGTAGAAGCTCATTTTAAAGAAATATTAAAAACTCGTAAAATTCATTTAACTTTAATCGATCCTGATGAACAAAGCCCAGATGAAGCAGTAAATATTGCTAAAGAGGCTATCGCTGGTGGCAGTGATGGTATAATGGTAGGAGGTTCCACTGTAGATACTGCTGCACTTGATGGAACTTGTAAGGCATTATCTGAAAATATTGATCTTCCTATTGTATTATTCCCCGGAAACATCAATGGTGCAAGTAAATATGCAGATGCAATATTCTTTATGAGTTATTTAAATTCAAACAATCCTTATTGGATTATCGGAGCTCAAGCATTGGCATCACCAGCTGTTAATAAAACTGGAATTGAAAAGATTCCTATGGGTTATGTCGTTGCAGAACCTGGTGGAACTGTTGGTTGGGTAGGAGATGCTAAATTAATTCCAAGAAACAAACCTAAAATCCCAGCAATCTATGCTATGGCAGCTGAAAACTTAGGAATGAGATACTTCTATATTGAAGCAGGTTCCGGTGCAGACCAACCTATTCCTCCTGAAATGGTTGCATATACAAAAAGAGCTACCCAAGATATTGTTCTAGTTGTAGGTGGAGGAATTCGTGATGCTACAGCAGCTTATACTGCAGCAAAAGCAGGAGCAGACATTATCGTTACTGGTACTGTTGTAGAAGAAACATCAGACGTTAAAGGTAAAATCCAAGAGATAGTTGCAGGAATCCGCAAGGCCTCTGAATAATTAAACTATTTCTTTTCTTATTTTATTTTATTTACTCATTTTTTCATCTTTTTTTTCATATTTGTTATTTATCTTTGTTACTTAAACTAATTTTTTTGATTAAATTATTTTTTTATCTTATTATTTTTCATATGCTCTTTCTAAAATTTAATTTATATATGAATAATATAACTTAATCATAAAATAATTTATAAGATTAAATTAATAGTTTATTATATAAAATATAAGAAAAATCATAGGTATTATCATGTTAAATTCATTGTATACAGAAGCTATTAGAAAAAAAGGATTAATCAATGAACCTTTAGAGGAATATGTTGAGTCTAAGATTGATATTGAATCCAATTGGCATGAAGAGGAAATAGTTCCAATGGATTCAAAATTTATACTGGCTGCAGGAGATGGAAGTTATAATAAAAAGAAGTATTTGAGCTTTAATTTCTATGCTGTCGCTGCACAATCTCTCATTTATAATCCAAATGACAATGAATCAAAACTAAAAACAATCGAATCTGCAGAATTGGATATAATCCCACATCAATCATTTTTAGAGGATAGGCTTCGTAATATGATGAGTGTATTTGAAATCAAGACAGCTATAAAGACATTCAGTGATTTTGATATTGATTATTATCTGGATGATGGATCCATTTTAGGAGATCTGATTCGTCCAATTCCTGTTGAAAAGGCTATTTCTCCAGAATGCAAAGCAAATATAATTTCTCAAGTTAAAGAAAAACTTGAAAATGAGATACAGTCAGATGAACTAAATCTGTCTTCCTTAAACTTCAAGAAAGAGTTTAAAGACTTGTTTGAAGATGATAATATTGATGAATATGCTTTAATAACATTCTTAGAGAGTTTGGAAAACTTGATTGCCCTAAAATATCTTTTGGAAAACAAAAAGAAAATAATTGCAATTTCCAAAACATCCTCAAGCAATGAGATTTTCCATGCAAATATTCCGGATATGGCTATTTTAGATAGGTCAACTAAAAAACAAGGATTCAGCGAACCTTATTATAGGAAAGTGACCTATAAGACAAAACATGATTTTCCTATAGAAAACGAATTCTTCAGAGATCTTTGGTTTACAATATTCTTTGCAAGATTGGATGACAATAAGAACATAATCAAGGTAGAATTGCCTTATTATACTGAAGATTTGGATGAAATAAGAGACATTTTGAAAATTCTCAAATCAAATTCAACCGAAGGATATCCATTTTTACTTAAAAAAGCACATAAGGATGTTGTTATTTCAAATCAGGATATGGATAGCTTATCTAAGATTATTGGATTTTTGGATAAAAGTGGGCGTGAAATGTTAAATTAAATTTTTAATTAAATTATTAAATTAGATTATTAAATTAGATTATTATATTAGATTATCTATTAAGACAAATAATTT
>JADLKP010000021.1 GCA_016838945.1 Methanobrevibacter sp. | reverse complement strand
AAAATCTGTAAAATCTTTAAAATTTTTATATACTTATTATTATATATTCTTAATAATTTATAAACTTAATTTTAAAAAAAAAGTCAAAATAAAATAAAAAAAGAATTAGAAAAAAATTTAAAAATATTAGAAAAAAATTAAAAAAGAAAAAGAGAAATGAATAAGACTATCCATTTAATTTTAAAATAGCTTCCGCTAAATCTCCACCGGTTTCCCTTAATGCTTCTTCAGCATCTGCAGCACTTACACCAGCAGTATTGGCTACCATTTCAATGTCTTCTTGTGGAATTTCAATCTCTTTTTCCACTTCAACAGCAGTTCCAGTGACTTGATAGGTTTCCTGACCCATTACAGTCATTAAACTTACATCTGCAGGGGAAATAATTAAATCCTTATCTTCACAACGAATAATAACTTCTTGGACACCATCAATTTCTTTCATGTCCATACCCATCTTTTTCATTTGTCTTTGCATGCTCTTCAATTGTTTTGGGTTCATACCAGGTATCATAATATAACCTCTAAATTTTATTAAAATAATAATTTTTATCTATTTATTTAATTATATTCTATTAATTAGAATATATAATGATTTTTATTTTTTAAATCCTTTCCTTGACTTTATTAGAATTTATTTTTTAAATCCTTTTCATGACTTTATTAGAATTTATTTTTTAAATCCTTTTCATGACTTTATTAGAATTTATTTTTTAAATCCCTTTCTTGACTTTATTAGAATTTATTCTTTAAATCCCTTTCTTGTCTTTATTGCTTGGCCTGTCTTGAAGTCCATCATTTCCTTATGATTCAAAAGTGCCTTACCGAATGCCAATAGCTCCCCTTGCTCGTTTACAATCAGAACCTCATCATTGGATCTTATGTTTTCATCACAATCCTTGATGAACTTGGCAAAAACGCTTTTTCCATCACGTGCAAATGATTCGACGCTGTTGTCAATCATGACCTTATTTCTCATTCCATCCAATGCTGCAAGTCTTTGAGCACCTAATTTGGAAAGAATCAAGAAACTGTCAGAAGCTCTCATATTGACGATATTCTGATTCTTGTCAAATACATGTCTTATCTTACCGGTCTTCTTGCTCTTTTCAATCTTGATCTTGCCAGTGAACAATGCTTCGCCAGCCCCTTTTCCGAATTGGTAATCTGCAATTGCCTTAAGCTTTTTGATGTCATCCTTTTTGTATCTGACATCTTCAGGATGTTCATACCTTTCAATATAGTCAAGCTCAAGCTCATCCATCACTTTAGGATGAACAAGAACATTGTCATAGTTTTCAGCATAATCGATGAAAAAGTCTCTTGTGAATTCATCTGCAATCCTATCATGAATTCTTGGGGCATCGCTTTGGCTCAATGGATAGACCTCATCCAGTTCAAGTGGAATCATGCAGAATGGAATGTCCAATACAGCGAAATCGGTGTCATCATTGTCAATTACGCAAGGTGCATCCTCGCCATTGGATTCATCCTTTGCATAAACATAGAATTCACGGAAGCTGCTTACCAAATATTTGCTGTAAGGTTTCCTATATGCAGGAAGCACAACAAGGTTTTTCTTCTTGTCCATATTCGCCAATTGCTTGAGATGTCTTGTAACCTCTGCCCTTTTCAATGATTCAGGACCTGTATAGAAAAATGCAGACTTTTTGCTTCTTGGATCGAATTGCTCCAAGTCTTCACTGTATTCACCTAAATGCCTTACAGCATCAAGAAGCATAGGATGAGCTCTGCAACGTTCCTCCACAAGTTCCATCAAACTGCCTTCAGCTATTGCCTGTCTGATGAGCCTGAGCTCTGCAAAGCTTACATGCAAATTGTGCTGAGCTATCAATTTGGTTCTTTCCTCCTTATCCATAGCCCTCAAATCATCTGGAGTGTATTTAGAGCAGACTTCACAAGAACAAGGCATTTCTGTCATGTTCTCCAACTTCAATGTGCCTCTTGTAGTGAGGAATCTGTCCCCTTCCGCATATAGGATATAAGCTGCAGAATCGAATAGGTCACATCCCATAGCTACACAAAGTGCAAAGATCATAGGATGTCCTGCACCCATAAGATGACGTGCCTTGGATTCCGGCAAGCATTTGACAGAATGCATTACAGCATCAACAAGGTCACGGTAATGATACATTTCCATAAGCGGGACAACAGCACCAATCGGATATAAGTCTGCATCAAGCTTTGTCAATTCGGTTGCACAGTATTCCCTTAGGTCTGGATAAGTGGATCCTTGAACCACAGAGTTTATTTTCATTTTGTAGTCATTATCCTTTACAAAACTGATTGCCTCCTTGGCACGTTCAATGGTGATTTCAAGGTCTTCTTCCACCTTTTCCCTATCTACATAAGGTCCTGTTGGAATGTCAAGTGAAGTTCCTATATCAGTGCCGATGGCTTCCTGAAACTCTATGACCTCCTGATTGGTTATTTCCACATCACCATAGACAGACAGTTGGAATGAACCTGAATCGGTCATGATAGGACCATCGAAGTTGATCAATTCATGCAAACCGACATCCAATGCCTTTTTGCTTAGGTCTTCATCTTTGTAAATCAAATAAGCATTTGTAATTACAATGTCTGCACCATAATCCTTTACATTGATTGGCTGTTTTCTAGGATGGATTACAGGCATCAGGTTTGGTGTCTTGATGTCTCCATGATTTGTTTTCAAAACACCTACTCTTCCTCTCATATCTTTTGCTTTAATTTCAAACATTATTTTCTCATCCTTCAAATGATAAAAAGTAAATTTAATAAATCTTTAAAATTGGTAAATATGATTAAATCTTTTAAAAATATAAAAAATAGATTTATATATCTTATATTAACTTATTAGTTTAAAAAGTTTTTTAAAATAGATTATTGAATTTCATCCATTATCTGATTCAAAGCATTAAAAATACCCTATTGAATCTCATCCATTATCGAATCCAAAGCATCAAAAATACCCTATTGAATCTCATCCATTATCGAATCCAAAGCATCAAAAATACCCTATTGAATCTCATCCATTATCGGATCCAAAGCATTAAAATCAATATAACTGACATTTTTTCCATATGTTTCAATAACAGCTTTTATTTCTGCAGTCTTTTCCTCTTCCTTCATTCCTTTTACTTTCCTATGGATAAATGCCATCATTGTTTTGTGCTTTAGGTTAAGATTGGAGTAATCTATTGCACCCCTCAAGAAATATATTCTTGCCTTATTATAAATGCATCCATGAACCTGTTCCTTTATTCCATTCATGATTCCTTCCCTATTCCCTTTATCATTTGGGTCTGCCAATCCTACGGTTCCAACGATAAGTTTCTTATCCTGAACATCCTTGATCTTATTTAAGGTCTTTTTTAGACCCATGACGCTTCCAGCGTATAAAGGTCCAAGATAAACTATTGTATCATACTGATTTATGTCTCTAATCTCAGTGTATTCGGCTGTTTCAATGCCAGTTCTTTTAGACAACTCATCAGCATATTGTTTTGTTGACCCATATTGTGAAGCATAAATTATTATTTTCATGATACTCATTCCCCATTTTCCTTGATGGGCATGTTCCTTTTATCTTTAATCTCATCCAAACGTTTCATCATTTCCAGAACACGTGTTCTGGTATTGTTATCCTCAAAATACTCTTCCATATAATCATTTTCCACTTCTACAATGTAAAGTGCCTCATCTGATAAAACTCCAGGAATGTTCATTTTAGCCAAATTCCTTTCAACTCTTCTTTTGAGTGGCTCATCATCCATCTCCTGGCCTAAGAATATCGGTGTCTTGACGGCAGATGATATTTTGGTGTTATGACGTGCAATATGCCTTTCTTCAGTCCTGTTGTCAAGTATCTCCTTAGATGACAAATCAAGATTCGGGTCCCTGAAGGGAATTCCAACATCAGATAGGGCCATCTTTATCTCATCATTCTTTGGCAATGATTTTGTAAGGTTTTCAGGATTTGGTGATGCCAATGTTCCACCTTGGAAACGTCCGAAGATTGGACCCATGGATACATAGAAATCCGCTTCAATAAATGCCATTCTCACAGGAGCGGATGAAGTATATGTAGCGACTATTCCATTATCTTTGATGACCCTTCTGAATTGCCTAAAAAACTCTAATGAAACCAATTCGGGCGACATGTTTTGACTGAAAGGATCCAAAAATATTGCATCATAAGTGTTGTCTGGCAGTTTTTGTATGACTTTCCTTGCATCATCTATGTGAATCTTCAAGTCTATGTTTTCTGGAATTGGAGTTTCCTCAAGCTCTAATGATGCATAGCCACAATCAATCAAGGCCTGTTCTATTGCCTTTTTGGTAATGTCATGGGATTCGATTGGAGAAGGAACCATAAGACCTGCTGCAAGGGTTGGCTTGGAGATTTCAAGCATGTCAATGTGAAGATTCCTATCACTGCTTTTTAAGAAGTCATCAATAGCTGCTGATGAATTGTATCCAAGCCCTGCACAGATGTCTAAGATGGCTATGTCTTCGTCATAATCAAGCTTCAACGGCTTAATGAACTTTTCAAATGATTCACTTATTGCTCCTGTTGAAGTGTGCAATGTCTCTACCTTATGGTTTATTTCCTTTGATTTGATGCTGTATGATCCATCATCTGTCTTGACAAAGTATTCATTGAAGTCAGTGAAAATGGAATTTCTGTATTTGGCATCCTTGTACTTTCTTTCATTTTCAAATGCCTGATTAATCAAATCATAGATGGTTTCATCAATTACGGTAGACTCTTCAACATAGCTCATTTAATCACTTTAAGAATAATTTTATATTTTAATATTGGTTTAATTGTTATTTATATTTTAATTAAAAAATAGACTAAAGGTAAAGAATGCAATAACAAATTAACTGTTTATTTTACCTTCATTCTTTAAAGCTCTTTCTATGAACAAATCCTGATACTCTTCTGATAAATCATGGAAGTATGCACTAAAACCACAAACCCTTACAATTAAATTAGGATGTGACAAAGGGTCCTCCTTTGCTTCAATTAATTTTTTACTGCTCAATACATTCATTTGCATTTGGAAAAATCCTAATTTTATGCTGGAATAGATGAAGTCTGTAACTTCATCAATATAATTTTTAATAAAGTCAGGAGAGTAAATTAAATCCACAACATTGCCATTAAATTTGCATCCTCCACAATCAAGCTTTGATGCAAAGGATACTAATCCTGCGAAATCCTTATCTGAATCTAATGAAATATTGGTTGAAAGAGGTTTACCTTCAAGTCTTCCGTCAAAGGATGTGGATATTTCAGACCCCTCATCAATATATTCAGATGAACTTAAACCTAATTTGATTTTTCCACCGAATTCATTAGTATAATCCTTGAAGCAATCCTCCAAGAATTGAGTAATCTCATTTGATAGAGACAATATTTCTTCATTATCCACACCAAAACGAGGATTGAGAGATTTTAATAAATTGAAGGCATCTTGATGTTTATTTTTCTTGAAGTTCTTTTTCCTCATCTCATTCAAATCATTTAATGAATATATCTTATCATCAAAAACAATGCTTTTAATATTATATAAACTATTGACAGTGTTTGCAAGCCCAACAGTAGTGATACCATAATGATTATACTTAGCCCCATTTTTTGAAACATCCAAACCATTATCATCGCAATCATCTATGAATAAGGAAAGCAATGGATCTTCATTCCATTCTAAATTTTCCAAGGTTCGAATTAAAGATTCCCCCTCCTTCTTAAGATGATACTTATAGGAATTCATCAACTCCTCAAAAGTAAGTAAATTAGCTAAAAAGTCTTGTGTTTCACCATCAAAAAACTCATTTAACGGTTTTAAAAATGAAATAACACCTAAATTATTTTGTTCTAAACCATTGCATACTGTAGAAGGTTCCCAACAATCAGAAATTATATAATTTATAGCATCTGCCTTTTCATAGCCAAATTCTATCATTTTATCAATAATAATTTCATCATTGGAAAATAATGGGCTGCCTATTCCAGTATTGATAACATCTAATGCAATGCTGATTAAATCACGTGGGGTTTCATTGCTTACTCTGAGTACAATTTTTGGATCTGTTAATTGAAGTTCACCGAGTGCACGAATAAACATATAAGTCAAATCATTATAGAAGTAATACTCCCCATATTCATCATAGTATTTGCCTCCAAGGACAATTACCTGACCCGTATCGCCAAGGAATTTATCACTTTTATACCAATTATATGAGTGTAAAGTTTTTAAAAAAGATTTGATCAATCCATATACTTCCTCTTGAGTGATGAAACCATTATTCAAATCATCAAAATAGTAATCTTCAAGAATCTTATCCAATCTGCCAAGACCATTCGCAGTATGTCCTGTTTGCCATAATAATTGATTCCAAAAAAGAATTCTTTGTAAAGCCTCTTCAAAATGTTCCGCTTTTTGATCAATCATATCTTCAAAATAGCGAGCATATTTAGCCCTTTCATTATGATTGGAATCCCTTAATTTTTTAGAAATTTCATAAATGAGCAATTCTATACCATCAAGCATATCCAATTGATTCTTATTGAAATCAGAACTTAAATCACGAGCAAAACCTCGGCCTGCCTTAGGATGGAAATAAATTTCATTATATTCATAAATGGAACTATCCAAAACTTTAGAATAGTCTATTGTAACGCCACTTATAATCTTTCCATCAAAATTCAAATTCTTAAATTCATCCAAAAAGTAAATAAATCCTTCCTTTGGAATTTCAATATTCAATTTCCTAAAAAGGTTTTTCATCTGAAGACCTTTGTTGAATTTGGATGAAGAGATGTAAAAATTGTGCATATTAGAAGCTAAATATGAGGTTGCCTTTTCCCTATTTTTGAACTTTCTGTTCAATTTGGTTATAGTGGAAGCATAAATGACTGTTCTTGAATTATTGGATTGACGACCACCTAAACTTCTAATATTGTCTAATAAGCCCATATTTTAACTCCTAAAATAGATTAAAAAAATAAAATTGATATATATTATTATTTTAGTAACTCATTAATAATATATTTATCATTGTCATCTATTACACGAATTAAAATTAATATAACAGCATAGACTAGAAGTCCTATTGGAATAGCTAACCATACAGAAACATTGATCCAATATATCACAATACCTAGAATTAATGAAGCTATGATTAATTTAATCACTGTTTTCAAAAGACCCATATCTGGTTTAAAGTCTGTTTTAAATATGTAATATAAAGTTAAAACAGTGATTAACACTTCACTGATCACTGTAGCAATAGCTGCTCCATCGTAAGAGTATAATGGAATTAATATTAAGTTTAAGAACACATTAAATATTGCAGCGACGATATAAATTCTAGTTACGATAGTTTCCCTATCAACTGCATTCAATAATGTGGAAGCTGCTCCATTGATGAATAGGAAACTTATTGTCCAAATCAATATTTGAACTGGGGTGGTTGCCAGAGAATATTGATTGCTATAAATCAAATCAACTAAAGGTCCTGCATAAAAGAAAATGCCTACACTTAAAGGTAAAATAAATAAAAGCAAATACTTTACAGACAATTCATAACTAACTTTAATCAGATCTCGAGATTCCTTAAAGAACTTACTCATTACAGGAAATATTACATTTTGATAAACTGGGAAAAATGTGGTAAAAACTGTAATGATATTATATGCAGACTTATAAAGTCCGGTTGAATAATTTCCAGTTAAATAAGATAACATAACAATGTCTATTGAGAAATAAATTGAATAGAAGAAATTTGTTAATCCAAATGGTAGGGAATTGACTATTGTTGATTTAATGAAGGATAAATCAATTTCAATCTTGGGTGATGGAAATTTCTGAACAAACTTTAAAAACATATAACTGAAGAATACGAAATATGCTATTACATATGAAATGGCAATAGCTATAACTCCCCAATTAAAGAACATGGTTAATAAAATCCCAACCAATAAAAGTCCACTATTTAAAATAGTGCCTATAGCCTGATATTTTACTTGTTCAAAAGCTTGAAAGATTCCATTTAAAAAATTAGTCATAGAAATAGCTATCATTTCTATAGTGAAGATTAAAGTAACAATTATGGTTAAAGTAGGGGAACCTAATAAAACCAGTATCAGTCCACTTATAAAAAATAAAATAATAGATAAAAATATCTTAAAGAAAAAGATATTATTCACATATTTACTAACCATTTCTTTATGTTTTGCAAGTTCACGGGTAATGTATGTGCTCATACCTAAATCCATAAATATTACAACTAACCCAGTGAATGAAATAGCAAATGAAACTATTCCATAATCAGACACTCCTAAGTATCTTGCTATAAGAATTGTCCATAAAAATGCACAAATACTTGTAATGACTTGTGATACAGACAACCAACTAGTGTTCATAAATATAGATTTAACTTGACTCATAAAACCAACAAAGAAAATTAGTATCTATACTAATTTAAGATTTTATTATATTTATATTAGTTATAAAATATCCGAAGATTTTAAAAATAATTCTCAATCATTTTCTCTACCATATATTTTCCTATATATTTTTCTTAAACTATAAGAGTTAAATAGGATATTAATTATTTTGGAGAAAAAAATTGCAACTTTAAAGTTTCTATTTTTAATATTGACAAATATTAGATTTGCCCACAATTCATCTAATTTTCCATTAAAATTAGTGTAATCTATTAACTTACAATACTCTTCTAAAATTTCCACTTTTGAATAATAATCCTCTTTTAATCTTGTGAAATTTCCGATTAAAATAATAAAATGTTCTTTCATCATACAATCTAGCAAATCTTGACGATTCAAATCTTTAAAAAAGTTACATAAAGGATAATATGTTTTAATATATTTGAAGATTAAATTTTTTGTAAATTGATTACTTGTAGAAGAATCTTCTTCACTTTCTCTAATATTATACCCGTAACCGGAATAATTCTCTAAATAAACTAATCTATCCATATTTAAATAACATTGCATAATAAAATAAACATCTTCCATTAAAAGACCTTCGGGACATCGAATATTGTGCTTATTTAAAAAATCTAATTTGAAGATCTTATCCCACATATATGTCTTACGAAAAATTTTTTTATCCTTTTGAGGGTTGACAATCCTAAATGAAATATCTTGGTCCTTTATTCCAATACCTGAAAAATCCCCATCAAAAATATTCATATAATTACACATCACAATATCTTCTTGGGTTTTCTCAATTGTGTTATATAAAACCTCACAGTAATCTTCCAAATATCTATCATCCTGATCTAAGAACATAATATACTTTGAGCTTGCATTATCAATTCCAACATTCCGTCCCCTACTAGGACTTCCACTATTACCCTCTGGAAAAATATATTTAATATTATCATATTTATCAGAATATTCTTTAATTATACTCCTTGTCGCATCTGAGGAATTATCATCAACCAAAAGCAATTCTATATTGTCAAACCCAATACTTTGATTTTTAACACTATCAATAGCACTTTTTAAAAAATCTTCAGCATTATAAGTAGGGATTATAACTGTAATTAAATAATTCATTTTTAAAACCTTCTGGAATACAAGAAATAAAATACTTTCCAACTATTTAAATGGAATATATTTGCTTAAACCTAATAAAATTAAAAAATTATATTTACTTAAAGATATGAATTTCATACCCAAATTGATAACAATATTTTCAAATAATGGAATATGCACAATCCTAATAAACAAAGGATATCTTTTATAATATTTTTTAAATTCACTAAACAGTTTTAATTTATAATTTGATTCGCAATCAGTTAATATCATCCATTTTGTGAATCCCATCAGTATTTCAGCTTCAAAGTAAGAAAAATATTTATTTTTTTCATCCAATAATTTAAAAATATTTTTTAATCCATTGTAAAACTTTTCTAAATTCTCTTTCTTAAAATCCTGAGATGTTGATTTATTATCCCCATCTACCCTAATATTATAATTGTAACCATAATAATCATTTAAATAAATTATCTTATTTGCATTTAAATAATATTGGAGATTGAAATAAACATCCTCATATAATGCACCAATAGGGAATTCAATATAATTTTCTATGAGAATATCTTTTTTATAAATCTTATCCCAAATAAACATAGAATTCGGAGATAATAAGGTTTCATCATCTTCAATTGAATTCAATTCTATAAAATCTTCTTTTTTATCAAGCACAGATTTATATTCAGAAAGTTCACCATTTATCCAATCATATTTTCTACATGTAACCAAATCTGCATCATATTTTTGGATTGTATCTAACATCTTCTCACAGAAGTCAACACAGTAAGTATCATCATTATCCAAAAACATGACATAACTTGCACTAGATTCTTTAATTCCGATATTACGAGGTTTGGAAGGAGATCCACTGTTTTCAGTTAAAAATATTGATTTAATATTATCATATTCCTCAGACAATTTTTTTATAATTGAATTAGTATTGTCAGTTGAATTGTCATCCACTAAAATCAGTTCAATATTATTAAACTCTAGAGTTTGGTTTTTTACTGACTCAACAGCATCAAAAATATAGTCTTCAGCATTATAAGTGGGTATGATAATGCTTATCTCATATTCCATTTTTAACCTCAAAAGAATTTATTAAAATTTAAAAAAAAACAGATTTTTAAAATAATATAATTTTATAATCTTTAAATATAAGCTAATAAGTTTAACTAATGATTATCCCATAGTTTTTACTAATTTCAAAGCCTCTTCAATGACCTTCCACATATCAAAGTATTGATACATTCCTAGTCTCCCACCAAAGATGACCTTATCCTCCTTTTCAGCCAATTGCCTATATTTGGTAAAGAGCTCACCATTCCTTTCATCATTCATAGGATAATATGCTTCCTCTCCTTTTTTCCAAGCTTTAGGATACTCCCTTGTAATGACTGTCTTATCAGACTCTGCATTCTCAAAGTGCTTATGCTCGATTATCCTTGTAAAAGGAGTTTCCCTATCAGTATAATTGATAACCGCATTTCCCTGATAGTTTTCCATATCAAGGGTTTCAAACTCAAAGTCAAGACCTCTGTATTCAAGCTCTCCAAAGCAATAATCATAATACTGATCAATCATACCAGTGAATAGGACCTTATCAGCAATATCTAACCATTTATCCTTATCATCAAAGAAATCAGTATTTAACTTAACTTCTACCCCATCCAACATCTTTTCAATGATTTTAGTGTATCCTCCTATTGGAATTCCTTGATACATGTCATTGAAGTAATTGTTGTCGAAAGTGAATCTTACAGGAAGCCTTTTTATGATGAATGCAGGCAAATCAGTGCAATCTCTTCCCCATTGCTTTTCAGTATAGCCCTTTACAAGCTTTTCATAAATGTCTTTTCCAACAAGGGAAATAGCTTGCTCTTCAAGATTAGAAGGATTTTCAATATTCGCTTCCCTCTTTTGCTCTTCAATCTTTGCTTTAGCTTCCTCAGGAGTCTTAACTTTCCACATCTGATAGAAAGTGTTCATATTGAAAGGAAGGTTGTATAATTCACCATGATAATTAGCTACAGGTGAGTTTGTGTAACGGTTAAAGTCAGCAAATTGATTGATATAATTCCAAATCTCCTTATTGTCCGTGTGAAATATATGAGCGCCATACTTATGCACATTTATGCCATGTTTCTCTTCAGTATAGACATTTCCACCGACATGATTTCTTTTTTCAATGACTAAACACTTCTTTCCCTTTTTTGTCATTTCATATGCAAATACTGAACCGAACAATCCTGATCCTACAATCAAATAATCATACTTCATGAATACACCTATCAAATTAATATCTTTTCAGTTATTTTTAATATTTGTCATTATCTTATAAATAACTTTTAGATGAAAAGAAAAAATTACTTAAAAAAAAAGTTTACCATATAAAACTATTCTTAACCAAAATCCTTATTTTTTACAATATAAGAATAATATTGCTTTGATTTAGTAAAAACCGACTATAAAAAAGCAAAACTTTAAATATAATAAGTCTTAGACTTGAAATTAAGAAATTCAAAAAATAAGGAGTGAAAAAATGAATGATTATAATGGAAAAATATTGCAAATAATCAATGAAGGAACAAAAATCGAAGAGCTGTTGAATTATAATCTGATTAAAGAAATAAGCAATGAATTTAAAGAAAAAAAGATCACCCCCATAAAACTATTGTTTATTGTAGAAGAAGAACAGAAAGCAGCAAGATTAATTACATTAATCCATAAAAACAATCTTCAGACAAACAAAAGGCAATTGATTATTGATGTGGAAGACCCTGAAGATTTAGATTTGATTGTAAACTGTGTCAATAATTTCAAAAGAGAAGAGGGGTAAAATGTGCATGATAACTAAACCTAATATTTTAAATGAAAATTTTTCTACATTAAAACAATCCCCCAACTTTAATGATATTTACTCCAATGAAGCGTATGATTATTTAAATGATTACAATCAAATACACAAGTTTTTTATAGAAAACACAGTGCCAAAATATAATCTTAAACAATGCCTAATGGTAAAGGATTCATTAGAACCTGGGATAGACACAGAATATTATTTTTTCATAAAAGAAAATTTAAGTTCAAGGGAATTCTCCAAACTGTCATTAAAAATTAATTTTGACTTATATTATTTCTGTAGATTACATAACAATCCATCATTTTATAAAACTTTAATCATAGTAAGCAGGTGAAATGATGTATTCTAAAGACTTCGAGGAATTTGAACCAATAGATTTTTTGGAATTTTCTAAAGAGTTATACGAAAATCTGGAAGAACTCAATTCAAAACCCTCTGCAATAAAAAGGACCATTGTCAGCAGACTATATTATGCAAGTTTTTTACATGTGCGAACTTGGCTTATAATTTATGGGAATTATAGTTCCAACGGACCTCTTGATCATTATAAGATTCCTAAAATGATAATTGGCAATACTCCAATGATGGGCATTTTTGAAAAGGAATTAAGAGACAAATTAATAATTCTTGGAAAAAACAGACGTGTTTGTGACTATGATTTTGAAATTCCATTGACTTATGGAAATAAAAATAAATATTATAAATATTCTTTAGAAGATCTGATTGACTACAGCGATGAAATCATATCATCATTCAATAAGTTCAATGAAACATGAAATCAACCATATCACTTCAAAATATTAAATATCTTTATTAATACTAACAATAATATATAATATAAGTGATATTAATGAGCATAAGTCCCAAGCGCATAATGTATTTAGATGAAGTCCGCTCCCTTGCAATAATGCTTGTAGTCATCGGACACGTTTCCAGACTGTTTTCATATGACTTCAATAGCTGGCTATTCTGCAGCGGAGTCTTCTCACTTACACGTATAGGCGTTCCTCTTTTCTTTACAGTAAGCGGTTCCCTTCTTCTTACAAGAAAATATGAAGTTAAGAAGTTCCTTGAAAAGAGATTCAAACGTGTATTCCTACCATTTTTATTCTGGATTATAATATACATCATTGCAGGAATTCTCATATGGCATTACCAGCCTACAATAACTTATTTTATTGATACTGCATTTGGCGTGCAGGACTATTCAAGACCATTCTGGTTTATCTGGTCACTCATTGGTGTCTATCTGCTCATTCCAGTGGTAGGCAGCTTCATTCGTGAAGAAGGAATGAAAGGGGCAGAATATTTGATTCTAATCACAGTCATTCTCTCCATATTGTACACAGTCGGATTCTTCGACTATCCTCAAATGAAATACAACTTCAGAGTCATCTTCAATTTCTTTCCAGTTCTTGGATACTTCATTATGGGATCCTACATCCACAACAAGCAGTTCAAGTACTCTGACAAGAAGATGTTTGCAATCGGATGTGTTGTATTCCTTGTTGGAATAGCTGGCCACTTTGCAAAGATATACATGAAGGGACTTGGAGGATATGCACTTGCTCCTATTGACTTCTTTGACATATTTGTAATTCTTGAAACAATAGGGCTCTTTACAGCATTCAAGTATGCAAGCACAAAATGGATTAAAAAAGATGCTAAAATGATTAGGGAGACAAAATTAGGAGAGGCAATCGTACTCTTTTCATCATGCAGCTTTGGAATATACTTCTCACACTACATCCTATTGCAATACTTGACAACCAGAGGATTTTTAGCTCCAATAGTAAAGACCAACGCTTACCTTTGGTTGCCTGTAAGTTCAATAATCGTAATTGGATTAAGTTGGCTGTTAATATTTGTAATGAGCAAGATTCCACTTCTTAAGGTTGGGAGTGGAAGAAAATAGCCCACTTAATCAAAAATCATATAATCTGTTTAGTTTACCTTTTATCTCATTTTCAATTTCTTTTTTCTTTTTAATATTTAAAAAAACATCTTCTCCATGATTAGTTTTCTTAATGCGGATAAATTCATCTTTATATAATCTTTTTAATTCTTTATTAATGTATTTACATGGAATATCCGACAATTTATTGCAAATATTTATTTTCGGGGTATGCCTTTTCTGCCAATAGCTATTTCTATACAAAAAGAACAAAATTCTTTCTCTGATATCCTGTTCATACTCCTTATTTCTAGACATATGAACCCTCATCTTTTTAAAATACTATTAACACACCCCTCCAAATAATTCTAAAAAAAACTATTTTAATCAAGATACTGATTCAATAAATCCTTTAAACCTATTGCAGCATTCTTATTTAGAATTACTTGCAAATTAGATTCATTGACCATTTCAATTTTATCTTCGTTATTAACAAGTTTCTTATTTACAAAAATTAATCGTATTTCATCATTATCTTCACCTACACCAACTGAAGAGGCATATAGAAGCTGAGAATTAGGATTAATTCTTACACCTTTTTTTATTGGAATGTCCTTAATATCCAAGTCAAACACCACATCAACAATTATTCACAAAAGCCAATTTGAACTTAGTGGAATTTTCTTCAACATACTCTATTTTTAATGATTTCTCTTCAGTGAAAGTTATTTCCTGTTCCAATTGATCCAAATCAACATCAGAAGCATTTTCATCAAAGACAATATCTAATTCATCATCGGCCAATACATCATAAGACGCATCCGGATTTTCCATTTCCTCATCGATTTTGATCCTATTCAAATCATCGATGATTCTGTTTAGAATTTGTACAATAGGAGAATCTAAATTTAAGCTAAGTCTAGAATTACAATCCTTAATCAATATGTTCCTTTCAATGATTTCTTCAATAAAGTTATTTAATGTAATTCTAGAAATTTCCGCCCCAACAGCTATTTGCTGTTTAGTATAAGTTCCAAAAGGATTCATTAACAAATAATCCAATACTTTTACTTTAGGATAGTCTCCAAAAATTTCCTCCAACATTTAATCACTTCCTGTATAATATTTATACATAAATTAATATATAAATTTTTTTATGTATAATAAATATACATAATTTAAAAAGTTAAAAAAAGGAAATAATATTTGTAATGAGCAAGATTCCACTTCTTAAGGTTGGAAGTGGAAGAAAATAATCCCAATTTCTTTTTTTAAAATTACAATAAAACCACCATATCAATGTCAAATGAAAAAATTGATAAAAATTAGTAAAATTGACTTAATATTAAAAAATTAACTTATTTTATAAAAATAAAACCAAATTATTATTAGTTTACTATATAACACAAATATTAAACTTTAAATTCAAAAACAACAAATTTAAATAGTGGTTTTGATAAATTATGAAATAGAATATTTTAATTAAAACTATTAAAAATATTCCAATCTCTTCATTTTAATCTGAAGAATTTTTTAGTGCCTGAAAGTGGTATACATTATGAATTCTAAATTTTAGAATTCATAATTAGGCATTGAACTTTTTTTAAAATACAACATCATACAAACACTGAAAAAACGATCATTAAAAAAATAGAACTAAAAAAAATCAGATGATTGAAATGATTGGGATAAAAAATAAGAAGTTACCCCCTTCATTTTTTAAAATAAAGGAGGTAAAATGAGTCTTTTTATAATTGTATTAATCATCAAGATACTTGCAATCACTTTTAGTATTTATGAATTAATACAATTTATTATAGCACACTTATAATTTAAGTGTGTGGAACTATGATTTTATACAAACTAGGGTTTTTCTTAGAAAGCTGAATATGCCACATTCGGTTAAGTTCTATTTTTCCCTAGCTAATTTTTAAATAAACTATTCAACAGTCACACACTTAGCCAAATTCTTAGGCTTATCAGGGTCCAATTTTCTAATCACAGACACATGATAGCTCAATAGTTGAAGAGGAACTATATAAACTAGCGGAGCCAAGATGTCATCCACTTCAGGATTTATAAGGAATACGTTATCTGATTCTGAAATCAAATCCATATCACCAATGGCACCAATACCTAAAATGTCAGCGCCTCTTGCCTTGACTTCCTGAAGATTGCTCATGATCTTCTTATAATCCTCACCAGGAGGTGCAACTACAACTACAGGAATATGCTCATCTATAAGTGCAATAGGACCATGCTTAAGCTCTCCTGCTGCATATCCTTCTGCATGGATATAGGAAATTTCCTTCAATTTCAATGCTCCTTCAAGGGCAATAGGATATGAGAACCCTCTTCCAATGAAGAATGCATCCTTGTCCCTTTTGTATAAATGTGAGATTTCACGAATGATTCCTTGCTTTTTAAGAACTTCATCAATATAATCCGGCACCTTATCCAATCTCTTAAGCAATCCTTCATCATCTGCAAGGAGTGCTGAGAATAGGTAAATGGCTATCAATTGGCTCACATAAGTTTTGGTAGCCGCCACACCGATTTCAGGACCTGCTTGAGTCTGAATGACATAATCTGCCCTTCTTGTAGCGGAACTTCCCCTTACATTTACAATGGCCAAAGTCTTTGATACCTCATTTGCAGCATCCAATGCCTTTAGGGTGTCTGCAGTTTCACCGGATTGGGAAATGAAAATGACAAGAGTCTGGTCATTCAATGCCTTAGCGGAATACTTGAACTCAGATGCAAGCAAGACCTCAGTTGGTATGCCTACCAAAGACTCAATGAGATACTTTCCAGTCAATGAAGCATGATATGATGTTCCGCATGCAACAAAAACAACCCTATTGATGTTTCCTTTAACCTCATCAACTATCGCTTTGATCTTATCCTTTTCAGCTAAAGTGTTTCTGATTGCAACATCCTGCTCATTGATTTCCTTAATCATGAAATGGTCATAGCCTTCCTTTTCAGCCATTTCTGGGGACCAGTCAAGCACATCGATATCCTTTTTGATCACATCATCATTTTCATCCTTGAAGGTGACGCCATCTTCAGTGAGTATGACTATATCTCCCTTTTCAAGGTATGCGATATTGTTGGTATACTTCAAAATAGCTGGAGAGTCTGATGCAACGAAGTATTCATCTTCTCCAATACCTACAATCAATGGGCTGTCCTTACGGGTAGCCACAACTTTATTCGGTTCATCAGTGCATATTGCTGCAAGAGCATATGCACCTTCAATAACGCCTATGACTTTGCGAACAGCCTTTTCCAAATCCAATCCCTCTTTCATGAATTTGTCAAGCAAATGTGGAATTACTTCTGTATCAGTGTCGGACTTGAATTCATAGCCTTCAGCAATCAAATCTTCCTTGATTGCCAAATAGTTCTCAATGATTCCATTATGAACTACAGCAATGGTTCCAGCGGAATTCAAATGAGGGTGTGAATTTTCCTTGCTTGGATCTCCATGAGTTGCCCATCTCACATGCGCAATTCCATAATTTCCAGGCATATCTGCAAAGTTCAATTTGGAATTGACCTCATCGATTTTACCTGCATCCTTCTTAAGATTAATCTTACCATCACATGCGGTGGCAAGACCTATGGAGTCATATCCCCGGTATTCCAATTTGGAGATTGAATCCAAAAGAATAGGTGCCACCTTCTCATTTTTCAAAACGCATCCAACAATTCCACACATAGTATCACCAAATAAAGTAATGAAATAAATATTAATAATTCTCTGAGTTAAATTCCTATAAAAGAATGGAATAACTATCAAGATAATGATAATTATAAATCATTTATAGTTTATTTTATTTAAATTTTTTACCTAAAATTTATATTAATAATATATTTCTTGAATGG
>JADLKP010000286.1 GCA_016838945.1 Methanobrevibacter sp. | reverse complement strand
GATTTATTTAGATTTATTTAAAAGTTATTTAGATTTATTTAGATTTATTTAAGAGTTATTTAAGAGTTATATGAAAAAATTTTAAATTATTATCTTGATATTATGAGGGGAAAGATATGAAAATATTATCAAATATGGCAATTCAGGAAAAGATATCAACCAATTCTCCTTTAGATGAATTATTGGATGGGGGAATTGATAAAAGAACCATCACTCAGGTTTATGGCCCTCCTGGTGTAGGAAAGACCAATGTTTGTCTAAATATAGCTATTAATGTTGCTAAGAAAGGAAAAAAGATAGTTTACATTGATACTGAAGGAGGAATATCTGTTGATAGGATCAGGCAGATTTCCGGTGAGGATTTTGATGCAGTTGCAAAGAACATCATTGTATTTGAACCGACTTCATTCAAGGAACAGGAAGAGGACCTTGGACTTATTGAATCATGGATATCCTCCAATAGTGCTGATGTTGAGCTAATAATATTGGACTCTGCTGTTGCATTGTTTAGGGTTGAAGATGATAACACAAAATCTCACCTTTTAGGAAAACAGATGCAGATGCTTTCTGCACTTGCAATCAATCATGATCTCGGTGTAGTTGTCACTAATCAGATTTACGCTTCATTTGATGAGGAAAGCGAGGAGGATTTCTCTCCTGTTGGTGGAACAATCATTCAGTACAGAAGTAAAATCATTATTGAACTCAAACGTGAAGAAGGAACCAATCAAAGGATAGCTCTCTTGAAAAGGCATAAGACAAAAAGAGAAGGATTGGCTGTTCACTTCTTGATAACCAATAATGGAATTGAATGATTCAATTCCTTTTATTTTTTTATTCTTTTTCAAGTTAAAAAATTCATTTCCTATGCTATTTTTTCGGCTTTTATTACTTTTTTTATTTAATTTATTAATTTTTAATCATTTTCTAATAATCCAATGCCTTTTTTCTATTTTTTATAAATAATTTTATAAGGCACTTTAGATATATAATATAATGTTGTATGTTTATTTAAAAATAATTTAAACATAATTTAAAGCTAACTACTTAACTAAAATTTATTATTTATTTTTATTAATCAAATATAGGATTTGTGATAAGATGATCCAAAAGAAGAAATATGCAAAAGCAGCTAAGATCATTCCAGATGGTTATGAATCTGCAAACCAATTTTTTGAAGCTGTTTTTAAGGATAAAGAAATGATTTGGATGGGTCAAAATACAAATGAATTGCATATTGGTCACAATGATGAAGTAAAGCAAGCGATGATAGATTGCATTGGAAGTGACGAATACTGCAAGTACCCACCTCCAGAAGGTTTTACAGAATTGCAATCTTTGATTTTAAAAGATTTAGACTTGGAAGGCTTAAGCATATATGTCAATGCCGGTGCAACTGAATCATTATACTTGGCCATGAACGCTGTATTGTCTCCTGAAGATAATGTGATTACTCCAGATCCAGGATATCTTATTATTGACAATTTTGCAAGCAGATTTGCTTCAGAAGTAAGGCAAGTCAAGATTTACAGTGAAGAAAACAACTATAAGTTAACTCCAAAATTAGTTAGGGAAAATATGGATGAGAACACTAAAGTCATTCTTTTGATTGATCCATTAAACCCGCTTGGAAGTTCATACACTGAAGAAGAGATTAAGGAATTTGCAGAGATTGCTATAGAAAATGACTTGTTCCTTTTGCATGATGTAACTTACAGAGACTTTGCTCAAAAGCACACTCTTGCTGCAAAATATGCTCCAAACAATACCATAACCTGTTACAGTTTCTCCAAGATATTTGGTATGGCAGGATTAAGATTAGGGGCCATCATTTCAAGCGAAGAAGTCATTGATGTTGTAAAGAGCATTATCATTAACGATGTAGGTACAAATATGGTTGCACAGGCTGGTGCAATCGCTGCATTAAAAACCAAACCGCAATGGATTGACAGAGTCAAAAACACTACCTTTGAAAATCAAAAGATAATCAAGGAAGCTGTTGACCAGTGTGAAGGAGTCTTCTTGCCGGTTTATCCGTCCAGTGCAAACATGATGGGGATTGACTTGTCTGGTGCAGGAATCGATCCTGAAGACATGTCACAATATCTTATCGGCAAAAAGGTATTTACAAGACAAGGTTCCTATACAAGCAATACATTCGGTCACAATTATTTAAGAGTAAGCTACTCAATCGACCCAGAAAAGGTCGAGGTATTTGCTCGTGAATTTGTACTTGCTGTAGAAGCTTTAAGAACTAAATAATTTTATTATTTGGTTTACTTTTTTTCTTTTTTATTTTTTCTATTTTTAAAATT
>JADLKP010000020.1 GCA_016838945.1 Methanobrevibacter sp. | reverse complement strand
TAACCTTATTTTCTTTTTTTTTTAAAAGTTTTTTTTTAAAAATAGTATTAAATTTGCCGTGCTAATTTTTAAGAAAAAATAAACTAAATAAATGAATTAAAATAAGATGATTATGGTTTAGCGTTTTAAGAGATATTCTATTTTTCTTTTGTAAGACTTAAAGATTTGTCTGCAACTTTCTTTAATTGGTCTTCCATTTGGCATATTTGCCCTTCAGTCAATCCATCAAATAGGACTGAATCAAATTCTTTAAATATTTCAATACATTTTTCAAAGGTCTTTTCTCCCTTTTCAGTTAAATGTAAATTGCGGCGAGCATTATTGGTTTCATCAATGGTTTTATAAACCAATTCCTTTGATTCTAGTTTCTTAAATGTTTTTGTAATGTTTGCTTCGGAAACGATTAGGTCATATGCAATTTCTCTTTGACTTGCCCCATCGTTATAATAAATTTTTGATAAAAACATTGCTTCGGCAGGATTGATTTTTAAGTCTTTGCTTTGTTCTTTAAAGAACTCACTAAACCCTTTTTTTATTTTATACCATGAATTGAGATAACTCTTTTCATCATTAAATACAGAATCTTTTCTCATAGTTTACCCTCAAACTTGACTGTGTTAATTAGTATACCTTTCAATATATATAAATGTATTGATAAATTGAATATATACATAAATTAATGAAAATTTTTTACATTAGTGTACATATTTATTCATTTTTTATATTTGTTTATTTCAAATTATTTTTTTATTTTATAGTTTTATTCATTTATTTATTGTTTTTTCTTAACTTTTCACATGTTTTTTAATTAAATTTGATTAATTTTTTAATTATTTTTGATTTTTTTAACCAATGTAACTTTTTTAGGTTGACTTTTTTCATTTTTTTATTATTTTATTTAATTAATCCTCTCACGAATTTGTTGAATGGATTCGGTCCATTTGTTTTAGGAACCCTCCACTATCGATACAAGATTTAAGGATGACTTAAGGGTAAGTTAAGGAGGAATTAAGGGTAAGTTAAGGAGGAATTAAGGGTAAGTTAAGGATGAATTAATGATAACTTATATATATGGATAATAGAAATATAATTAAATATTTTAATTATAATTATTGTTATTATCTGTGAGGAATTTTATGGAAAGGGATAAGATTATTGTAAGAACTAGCATTATTGGAATAGTGGTAAATTTAATTCTTGTTGCATTCAAGGCAACCATTGGGATATTGGTAAACAGTATTGCAATCACATTGGATGCAGTTAATAATTTAACCGATGCATTATCTTCAATCATTACAATTATTGGGACTAAATTGGCGGGTAAGGCTCCAGATAAGGATCATCCTTATGGTTATGGCAGAATAGAATACTTTTCTTCTGTAATCATTTCTGTAATTGTTTTGCTTGCAGGTATAACTGCTTTGGAGGAATCTGTTCCTAAGATATTTCATCCTGTCCTTGCAGACTACACATTTGTTTCAATATTCATAATTGCAGTAGCGGTGGTTGTCAAGTTCCTTTTAGGACGATACGTTAAAGGAAAAGGAAAGGAAATAAATTCACAGTCCTTGGTTGCATCTGGAAGTGATGCACTGTTTGATGCAATCCTCTCCTTATCTACAGTGGTTGCAGCTATTATCAGTTTAATCTGGAACATTAGTCTGGAAGGTATTTTAGGAACCATTATTGCATTTGTCATCATAAAGGCAGCTATTGAAATGTTGTCTGAAACATTAAGCAGTATGATAGGTACTCGTGTAGACAATGAGATAACTGACAAGCTTAAGGATAGAATAAGTGAATTTGATGAAGTATTGGGTGTTTACGATTTGACTTTGCATAATTATGGCCCAACCCAACTCATGGGATCTGTTCATGTTGAATTGCGTGATGATTTGACTGCAAAGGAAATTCATAAGTTGACCAGAAGTATTTTATATGCTATTTATGAAGAGTTTGGAATCATACTTACAGTTGGAATTTATGCCTCCAATGCAGATACTGAAGAAGCAAAAGGGATTAAGGATAGTCTTATGGAAATTGTTTCAAAATATCCGGAAATATTGCAAATGCATGGGTTCTATCTGGATGAGGATATTAATTTAATCACTTTTGATCTAATCGTTGATTTTGATGCAAATCGTGGTGAAGTAAAAGAGAAAGTATTGGAAGAAATCAGAGCTAAATATCCGAATTATCAATTTGATGCAATATTAGATGCAGATTATAGTGATTAATATTGGATTTTAGATGTTTGATTAAATCATTTTCAAACTTTTCTTATTTTTTTTATGATGGTTGATTTTATCAAATCGTTTTTTACACTATTTTTTTTATTCGCCTTTATTGAAAATAATTGATTTTTTGGTGTTAATTGGGATATATGTTTCCAATTATGTAATGTTTAATGAGGGTTTGTTTAAAGTTAAGTTTGACAAATGAACAACATTTAATAAAATTTTAAAAATATTATACAAAAACATAAAAAATTTTAAAAAATATCTAATTTAACCTAGTTAAATTTAGAAATAATGAAATGTATTAAGTTTATAAGTTAAGAAAAACATAATATTATTTACAAAGTGATGACCTTAAAATGGTTATCAATGGAGATGAAAAAATGAATGATTTATTTAATTTACAAGGACAAGTTGCTGTTGTAAGCGGTGCATCCTCCGGTATTGGAGTACAAATGGCAAAAGCATATGCAAGATATGGTGCAGACGTTGTAGTAACTGGAAGAAGACAAGAAAAATTAAATCAAGTAGCAGAAGAAATTAAAGAACTTGGTGTGGACTGCATTGGTGTAGTTTGTGATGTAACCGATACTGAAAGTGTAGAAAAATGTGTAGCAGAAGTCATGGACCACTTTGGAAGAATTGACATTCTCCACAACAACGCAGGATACGGTGCAACAAAAGAAGCAGAATTATTAAGTGATGATGAATGGAACAAAACTGTAGATGTGGACCTTACTGGTACTTTCAAAATGTCCAGAGAAGTAGCTAAAAAAGCTATGATTCCACAAAAATACGGAAGAATCATCAACACTGCATCCATGTTTGGTTTAGTAGGAACCATGGCAACCCCAACTTCCCCATATGCAGCAGCAAAAGGTGGTGTAGTAAACCTCACAAGACAATTAGCAGCAGAATGGGCAAAATACAACATTACTGTAAACGCAATCTGCCCAGGTACCTTCCCAACTGAATTGACAATTGATTTATTAGAAACTGAAGAATACAAAGCATACACTAAAACCGTTGTTCCTGTTGGAAGATCTGGTGTAGATGGTGAATTAGATTCAACCGTTGTATACTTAGCATCCCCTAAATCTGGTTATGTGACCGGACAATCAATTGCTGTTGACGGTGGATACACCTGTATATAATTGAAAATCTTATTTTTCAATTATTTTTTTCTTTTTTTATTTTTTTTAATATTTGGACTTTTTTTATTTTTTAATATTCCTTGACTTTTTCTATTTTCATCTTTTTGAGCTATTTTTTCATTAATTAGCATCTTATTTTATCATTTTAATTAATTTAATTATTAAGCATATGTTATAACAAATTAATTAAATAATAAATGACATAACTTAGTATGATATAAATTATTTGATATGATTATTCAATACTATGATTATAGAATTTTATTTTAAAAATTAAAATGGTTTTTATTCAATACTATGATTATGGAATTTTATTTTAAGAATTAAAATTATTTAAATTAATAAAGGTGCTTTAATGACACAGATGACTGAAGCTAAGAAAGGAAACATTACTCCTGAAATGGAAGCTGTTGCTGAATTTGAAAGGATAGATGCTGAAAAAATATTAAAAGGGGTAGCTGATGGAACCATTGTAATACCAAAGAATGTTGGAAGAGAGACAAAGGCATGTGGTATCGGTAAAGGATTAACCACTAAAATCAATGCAAATATAGGATCATCCAGCAAAATTGAAGATATTGGTTTGGAAATCAAAAAGGCAAAATTGGCTGCAGATTTTGGTGCAGATGCAATTATGGACTTAAGCACTGGTCCTAAACTGCTTGAATTCAGAGAAAAGATCATGGATGCTGTAGATGTGCCTATAGGAACTGTTCCAATTTATGAAGCGGGAGTAATTGCATTAAATAAGGGCAATGAAATCATCGATATGGATGAGGATGATATCTTTAATTCAATCATTCATCAAGCAAAAGATGGGGTTGACTTCATGACCCTTCACTGTGGAATAAATCAGGATTTAGTCCAAAAATTGCAAGCTGCTAAAAGGATGATGGGTATTGTAAGTAGAGGTGGAACTTTCCTTGCTTCATGGATTTTGCATAATGAAAAGGAAAATCCATTGTATTCTAATTATGATTATCTTCTTGAGATTGCTTTGGAATATGATATCACCCTTTCATTAGGTGATGGGCTTCGCCCAGGATGCTTATCTGATGCTACTGACACTTCCCAGATTCAGGAATTGGTTACCTTGGGAACACTTGTAAAAAGGGCTCAGGATGCAGGGGTCCAAACAATGGTTGAAGGTCCAGGTCATGTTCCATTAAATCAAATCAGATCTAATATGGAAATTCAAAAGACATTGTGTCATGGGGCTCCATTTTATGTTTTAGGTCCAATCGTTACAGATTTGGCACCAGGTTATGATCATATCACTTCAGCTATTGGAGGCGCTATTGCAGCTTCAAGCGGTGCTGATTTCCTCTGTTATGTAACACCTGCAGAACATTTGTCCCTTCCTTCTTTAGAAGATGTTAAGGAAGGGGTGATTGCAAGCAAGATTGCGGCCCAAGCTGCAGATGTTGCCTTAGGTTTGGAAACCGCTTGGGAAAAGGAAGTGAAAATGGCTACTGCAAGGAAAAACTTTGATTGGGAAGGTCAATTCGACCTTGCTTTTGATAATGTCAAGCCAAGACATTATAGAAACAAGTGTGAACTAGATGATGATGAAATGTGTGCTATGTGTGGAGAGTACTGTGCAGTTAAAATAGCTAAAGGTGACTTTTAAATTAATTTGATTCATTCTTTATTTCTGAAAGGAGAATTTAAACAGCTATTCTGGAGATAGGAAAAATGAAATATCAAGAACTTGTTAATGTTTATGAAGCATTAGGTGCCACTACAAAAAGATTGGAAAAAACAGATATTTTGGCGGATTTTCTCAAAACAGTTGGGGAAGATGATTTGGAGAAAATCACCTTAATGGCTTTAGGCAGTGTTTTCCCTTCTTGGAGTGAAGAGGAACAGGGAATAGGTGATAAGCTTGTTATGAAAGCTGTTGGAGATGCTGTGGGAGTTTCTGTAGATGTAGTTGAAGATGCCATTCGTGATGAAGGGGATATTGGGGCTGCTGCAGAAAAGTTATATGCCAAAAAGGCGCAAATGACATTTTTCTCACAACCTTTGACTGTCAGTTTTGTTTATAATCAATTAAGGAAATTATCAACAATCACTGGAAGTAGATCCACTGCAAGAAAGATTTCAAATATCCTTGAGCTATTGTCTTCCGCTTCTGGAAAGGAGGCCAAATATATTTGCAGAACTATTTTGGAAGAGCTTAGGATTGGTGTAGGTGAAGGAATTCTCCGTGATGCAATATCCCAAGCCTTTGATGTTGACAAGGCAGTTGCTGAAAGGGCTCATATGTTGACAAATGATTTAGGGCTTGTTGCAAAAGTGGCAATGGAAGAAGGGGAAGATGGTCTTAAGAAATTGAATTTAGTTCCTGGAAGGCCTGTAAAGCCAATGTTGGCACAATTATCTGAAGGTATAGGCATAAGCATTGAAGAGATGGGTTGTGCACTTTGTGAAACCAAATACGATGGTTTCCGTACCCAATTCCATAAAAAAGGTGATGAAATCACTTTATTCACTCGCCAATTGGAAAATGTGACACATGCTTTTCCGGATGCTGTTGAAGTTATACGCGAAGGTTTTCCAGATGAAGACTTTATTGCAGAAGGTGAAATAGTAGGATTTAGGGATGATAAGCCTCTTCCATTCCAAACCGTATTGCAAAGGGTAAGAAGAAAGTATGACATTAACGAAGCGATGAAAAATGTTCCTATAAAAATATTTTTATATGATTTGCTTTACTTTAAGGAGCCAACAGTGGATGAGCCAATCATAAAGCGTAGGGAAATCATGGAAAATATTGTGGATTGCTCACGTTCCGAGTTGAATCTAAGTGATATTGTAAAGGTAGGTCCTGAAAATATAGATGATGCTATAAATCTATTCAATAAGTCAATTGAAGGTGGACATGAAGGAATAATGATTAAGAACTGTGCTGAACCATATATTCCCGGAATCCGTGGAAAGAAAATGCTTAAATTTAAAGCTGAACCTGAAACATTGGATGCTGTTGTTGTAGGTGGAATAAAAGGAATGGGTAAAAGGGGAGAGTATATAGGTTCTTATGAAATTGCTCTTCGCGATGAATTTGGTGAGCTTCAAACAATTACCCGTATTGGATCAGGTCTTTCAGATGATGATTTGACAAAGCTCACTAAGATGATGGAAAATCTTAAGATCAGCGAAAAAGGAACCCACATAACTGTCCATCCAAGAATTGTCTTTGAAGTGTCATATAGTGAAATTGTAAAGAGTCCTGAATATCCTGCAGGTTATTCATTACGTTTCCCAATCGTTAAAAGCATTAGGACAGATAAGGGAGTGGAAGATATTGATACAATAGAAAGATTGGAATCTATGTACAAAGGTTAATTCTAATCTTTTTAATATTTTTTTTAATGCTTTTGTATTTTTTTCTTTTTGTAAGTTTTTTATTGTCTTTTTTAATTTAGTCTTTTTCCCTTTTATAAATCATATTTTCATTAGATTATTCTAAATAAAAAGCAATTTATTAGTTTATTAGCATATTATAATCATATTTGTTTTTAGATACTAATTTTAGGTTATATTTATAAGTTATTAGTTAAATATAATGATTTAATCAATTTAAAATATATATGGTTGTGATATTATTCAAATTACAGATGAGAAAATATTTAAAGTTGCGTTAATTACATCTCTTGTAGGAATTATAGGAATGTTGGCTTTTGCATCTTATATTGAACCTAAAGAAATTCAAATAAAAGACATCACCCGAAATAATATAGGTGAGACTGTAGCAGTTACTGGAGTGGTGGAATCCATAAAGGAATCCTCTAGTGGCAGTTCATGTTTTATAGAGCTGAATGATGGTTCCGGTAAGATAAATCTTATTGTTTTTGAGTCGACTTTGGCTGAACTTAATGAGGCAGGAAATGATTTAAATAGCTTTAGGAATCATAAGGTAAAAGTTATTGGAAGCATAACTGAATATAAGTCCTCAATGGAGCTGATTTTATCAAATTCAAATTCCATTAAACTTGTTTCATAAGTAAATTTTTAAAAAAATATTTAAACTTCACAAACAAAAATATATTTAGTTTAAGTAATTCAAGTTACTTTATTATATAATTTAATTGATTTATTATTGAGTTTATAAAGGTCATAAAATGGTGGAAAAAAGATTATTCGGTACATTTGGTGTAAGAAGAACTGCAAATGATGTTTTAACTCCAGAATTTGCTTCACGTCTGGCAGCAAGTTATGGGTCCATTGTTCAAGGAACTGTAGCTATTGGTGGAGATACAAGGACAAGCACTCCTATGCTTAAATATGCAATCACCGCAGGTTTGATTTCTTCAGGATGTGATGTTGTAGATTTAGGGATTCTTCCAACACCAGCTATTCAATATGCTGTAAGAAATTACTACGATGGGGGAATTATTGTAACCGCTTCTCACAACCCTCCAAAATATAACGGTTTGAAGTTTGTAGATGAGTTTGGTATAGGAACTCCAGATGATATGGAAATTGAAGTGGAAAAGCTATACTTCGACAGCGGACCTAATAGGGCTTCTTGGGATAAGATTGGTGAACGCTTCACCAATGACACTATAATTAAGGAGTATATTGCTGAAACCTTAAAGAGAGTTGATACAGAGGCAATTAGAAATAGAAAACTTAAGGTTGTAGTTGATTGCGGTTCCGGAGCAGGTTGTTTCACCGTCCCATATATCCTTAAGGAATTAGGTTGTGAAGTCACAACAATCAATTGTCAAGCTGATGGATTTTTCCCAGGAAGAGATCCAGAACCTATTGAACCAAATCTCCAAGACTTAATCGCCACTGTTAAGAATTTAGGTGCAGACATTGGTCTTGCTCATGATGGTGATGCAGATAGGACCATTTGCATTGATGAAAAAGGAAACTTCATTTTAGGTGACAAGACTTTTGCACTTGTTGAAAAGCATATGCTAAAGGAAAATGGGGGAGGCATCATTGTCACTACTGTGGCTACTTCTCAAGCTATTTATGATATAGCAGAGGAGTTCGGCGGTGAAGTTATAGCTACTGCTGTTGGAGATTTGCTTGTTGCAAGAAAGCTTAAAGATACTGATGGATTGTTCGGTGGAGAAGAAAACGGCGGTTTGATCTTCCCAGACTTTATCTATGGAAGAGATGCAGCTATGACTGTAGCAAAGATTCTTGAAATTCTTGTTAAAGAGGATAAGCCATTGTCTGAACTTGTAGCAGAGCTTCCAGTTTATTATCAGGAAAAATTGAAAGTGGAATGTCCTGACGATTTAAAGCAAGAAGTTATGAGCAGGATTGCAGATGAGATCAAGGAAACCACTGATTTTGAACTTGATACAACTGATGGTGTGAAAATCCTAAAAGATGATGGTTGGGTCATTATCAGACCTTCCGGCACTGAACCGATCTTCAGATGCTTTGCTGAATCTGACTCCCAGGAAAAAGCTGATGAAATGGCTAGCTGGGGAATCAGTTTGGTGGAAAAATACAAAAATTAATTAAAAATTTATTTTAAACTATTGATTAGAGACTAATTTTAATTATTCTCTAATATTTACTATTTTTGAGAGTATGATTCCAAATAACAATAAATCAAAATTAATACTTATTTTAGTGGTTATCTTAGCGATAGCTATTGTTTTCTTTGGATATGCAATATCTGTGAATAATTCAAGCAATTCCAATGAGGATGTCATTGCCAATGTTGATAATGACATAAGAATTAACCAATCATATCCAGATGGACCTACTGCTGAGGCTAAAATTGATTCCTCTAATGTAAATTCAAAGCTGCTTGGCAGCAATGATTTAGGGACTGTAGAGTTGTTGGGACCTTTCGGAAATCCAAATTCAGACTTTAAAGTAGCTTATTCAATTGGTATGCATCCATTGGAAAGCAAGGCACATAAGGCATTGTTTGATACTGTCGTAGCAAAGAACAGCTCTTTAGATCATTGTTATTATATCTACAAGATCAATGTAACAAATTACGATACTGATGATGAAGGCAGAATGGACGGACAGCTTCTTGCTCAAGAGTTTGTGGCTCCTCACATCATCAGCAATGATTATGACCTTTTTGTAGATGTTCACAGCAATAAGGGTATGATTTCAGGAACTTATGAAGAGACCAATTTTGTCTTTGCAGTGGGAAAGGATGAAAAGTCAGATGCTTTTGTCCAAAAGATCTTAAATAAGATGCCAGAGTTGGTTTATTATTTCCCAAGTGCCCAATCAAGCCCTCCTTACATTACTTTGCCTGTAGAGCAAGCTGGAACTCCTACAGTCAATTATGAAACATATTGTTATGAACCGATCAATACAACTTATGATTTGATGAATAAGTTTGTAGGTGTCGTTGATGATTTGGAATTTTAATATTAGTTTTAGAGTGTGATGTGTGAAAATGTTTAAGAAAGATTATCCTCAAGAGCCAACAGATGAGGCAAAAGTGGATTCCTCATTATATGATGCAGAATTAATTGGAGAAAATGATTTAGGAACTGTTCATCTTCATGGACCCTTTGGAAATTCAGATTCCAATATAAGAATAGCCTATTTGATTGGTATGCATCCGATGGAAAGCAAGGCTCATAGGGGATTGTTTGATACAATAGTCGAATATGATAAAAGGGATTTCTTAAACTGCTCTTATAATATTTACAATATAAATGTGGTTGGAGAGCTAGACGTGGAAACAGAAGGTCGTCTGGATGGACAGTTTCTTGCTCAGGAGTTTGTGGCACCTCATATAATAGATAATGAATATGATTTCTTTGTGGATATTCATAGCAATAAAGGTTTGAAGGGACCTGGAACTTATGAAAAGACCAATTTCATATTTGCTCCAGGATTTGATGATGATTCAAGCAATTATCTGAATATATTATTGGATGAGATTGAGGAACTAGTTTATTATGCTCCAGAGTATAGAACAAGCCCTCCTTACATTACAATTCCAGTTGTGGAAAGTGGAATTCCAACAATTGTTTATGAAACCTATTCTTATGAGCCAATGGAAAAGACTTATGATTTAAGTGAAAAATTAGTTAAGGCAATTGACAATTTGGAGTTTTGATTTTTTAATAATTATCCATAATTATTTATAATTTTTTATAATTCTTTTCTTTTAAGCTTTATCCATTCATCCATTATCTTTTCTATTTTTCACAATAATTTTTCCTTTCTGTATTTTAATTCTAACTATTGTTAAAATATAGTTATACATAGCAAACCTATTTTTAATTAATCATCATTTCAATTAAATTAATTCAAATCAATTTTTTATTTATTATCAATCTCATAATCTACATAAACTAATTAATTATCATAAAAGTAGTCAAAAATAGTAAAAACTAGATAAAAATTTTAAAAAAAGCAGTTACATATTTTCCAAACATTCCATTTTCAAGACTCTTGCATCATCATTTGATGGATCTAAGGCAAGCACTTTGGTAAATAATATTTCAGCTTCATCAAATTTATCAAGTTCCATCAATACGACCCCTTTATTGAGTAAGAATGAAGTGTTTCTGGGCTCTAGTTCAATAGCTCTGTCATAACATTTGATTGCCTCTTCAAATCTACCAAGATCCAAAAGTGCGTTTCCTTTTCTGTTTTGTGCAGTTGCATCTATTTCAGAATCTTCCAAACATAATTCCAAAGCTTTGTCATATGACTCCAATGCCTCTTCCGGCCTTTCCATATCTGTCAATACATTTCCACGTGCATTCCAAACCTCAGGGTTGCTGTCGTCTATGGTGATCAGTTTGTCATAAACTTCCAATGCCTTATCGAATTCGGCTAAAATCTCTAAAATGAATCCTCTCCAGTATAATACCACGGGATTGTCAGGGTTTGCTTTCAATGCTCCATCGCTTGCTTCAAGGGCTTCCTCAATATTGCCTGAGTTAAGCATAGCTATTGCCTTATTGTTCCAAATGTACTCATTATCCCCTTCGATTTTCAAAGCCTTATCATAACATTCAATGGATTCATCGAAACGGTCAAGTCTGCTAAGGTTGTCTCCTTTTTTGTTTAAAAGATAAACATCGTTAGGGGCTATCTTCAATGCGGCATTATAGCATAAAACCGATTTGTCGTATTTTCCTGTATCAAACAGAATATCTGCTCTTTGGGTTATCATCTCTTTTTGGTCGATTTTTTCCCCTTTCCATTTATTGATGTCCAATTTTTCAAAATAGATTATCTGGAATAAATCGTCATCTGAGATTTTATTAGGATACATTTTCTTGAATTCCCTAACCATATCTGCAGAATCTTCGTATCCTTCTTCCTGAGCCAATTTGTCATTGTTTTTTATTTCTTTAAATGGAAGTGTCTTCACATCAATGACTTCAGCTTCAAAAATTTTCTTTTTTTCTTTAGAAGCTAAATTCCAATAGCAATGAAGCCTATCTCCAACTTTTAAAGGTGTTTTCCATAGTTTCCTTATAGTCATTGCTTTTTTATTTGTGATTATATTAATGTTCTGACTTCCAAAGGACATAATTGGCATTTTATCACCCTTTTTATTGGAGACTTATTAAAAAATAGTCTTTAAATAAGTAATTAAGTTTATCTTAATTATATTATTATCTTTATTGAAAAATTAATAAACTTATCTATTTATTTTCAAGCAATTAAATTGATAAGTTGTGAATATGAATTTTAGATGCTTCTTTGACCAAATTCTGCAGTTTTTACATTTATGTCTTGGTCTGGATGTGCCTCTTTGATTCTTCTTGCAATATCTTCCATGTCATGAGGATTAGGTTCTTCAGCTTCAGCCAATGATTCATCCAAAACGCATCTGTTTCTAAATTGCTGTATTGTGTATAGGTCACATTCCACTTCATCAACTATGGTAAACAAGTCTTCTTCTGTAAGTAATTTTGGACAATAGGTGGTTCTGCATTCCAAGATAATGTCATCATATTCATTTACGATTTCCATTGATTCCTTTACCTTATCTCCAATATCCGCATTGATAACCTCTTTATACCTATCAAAAGGAGCTTTGACATCCATAGCCACATAATCAACCAATCCTAAATCCAAAACCTCTCTTAATCTGTCAGGGTAAACTCCGCTTGTATCCAATTTGGTCTTAAGCCCAATTTCCTTAACGTATTTGAAGATTTCAATCACATCTTCATATTGGACTAAAGGCTCTCCACCTGAAACCACAACAGCATCCATGAATAGTGCAGAATCATCAATCTTTTCATAAATCTCTTCCAGACTGATTTCAGTTCCCTCTTCCAATATTTCGCTGTTGCTACAATAAGGGCATCTAAGAGGGCATTTTGCTAAAAATATTACAAATGACATATTTTTAGGATATTCAATTGATGATGTAACTGTTACACTATATTCCATTTTTTCATCTCGTAATTATTTGAGTATTTATTTATTATCTTTATTTTATTTTATTTTATTTTATTTTTTGATTATTATTCATTAAGGATTTCTCTCATAACACTTAAGAATTTCTTATCTTCTTCCAAAGTACATATGCTGATTCTGAAGTAGTATTCATCCAATCCTTTAAATGATGTGCAATCTCTTACAATCATTCCTCTTTTCATGAATTCTCTTGTAAGTTCAGCTGCTGTGAAGCCTGTATCGTGAATGTCAATCAGCATGAAGTTGGAATATGATTTGTAGACTTTGACGGATTTCATTTTTGATATCTCATCATATAGGAAATCTCTGCTTTCTATTCCATCCTTGATGGATTTTTCAATGTATTCTGTGTCCCTTATTGTGGTAATGGCCGCCACATATGAAAGCTTTGTAAGGGAGAAAACAGGTTTTATTCTGTGCATGAATTCAATTATTTCCTTGCTTGAAATACCATAACCGATTCTCATGCCTGCAAGACCCATTACCTTAGACATTGTTCTAAGTATGAAGATGTTGTCATATTCCTCTAAAAGGTTTACATTTGTTGTCTCAGAGTATTCAAAGTAAGCTTCATCTATCACAACCACTGCATCACAAACTCCACCTTTGGACTTGTTTGTCTTATCCAAGATTGCTCTCAAGTCATCTTGACTAATCAATGCTCCAGTTGGGTTGTTTGGAGTGCATAAAAATAGCATTTTTGTCTTTTCATTGATTGCATTAAGAACGGAGTCTAAATCTAATGTATTTGTCTCCAGATTCCATCTAGCATAATTCGGGATTGCTCCATATGGCTTGAATAAAAATTCATAATACATGTAAGAAGGTAAAGGCACTATAAATTCGTCTCCTGGTTCGATGAATGTTTTTGCTAATGTGTCAATAAGTTCATCTGCTCCATCTCCACCAACAATGATTTGTTCTGGCTTGACATTTGAATATCTTGCAAATTCCTTTTTAAGCTCTTCCAAATCAGATTCAGGATATCTGTTGATGTTTGCAAGTTCCGCTTCAATAGCTTCCTTTACTTTTGGAGAGGGTCCCCATGGGTTTTCATTAGATCCTAATTTGATGATATCTTCTTTTTTCACTCCAAATTCCTGTGCGATTTCCTCTTTGGATCTTCCAGGAACATAAGGGTCTAATTCCTCTACTGCTTTACGTACTTTCATTATTTTACCTTCTTTCATTGATAAATAGATAATAGTTAGTGTTTAAATTATGTTAATATTAGTTTAATATTATGTTAATATTATTTTAATATTAGTTTAATGTGAATTTAATGTTTGATTTTTAATTTGTTTTTTATAAAAAATTTTAAAAAAAGTTGATGAATAGATGAAATTATTCATTCTATTCATATTACAATTCAAATCCGATGATTTAGTCATCGTATTCATTTGCAAGTTCAACATAGTGTGATGCATTCCAAGCAATATGGTCCCTTTGTTCTTGTGTAGTCTCTTTAATAAGTTTTCCAGGAACTCCTAATATTAGGCTGTTTTCGGGAAATTCCTTATTTTCACTTACTACTGCACCCGCACCTATAATTGAGTTCTTGCCAATTTTGGCACCGTTCAATACAGTAGCATTCATTCCTATAAGAACATTGTCGCCAATTTCACAACCATGAACTACAGCACCATGTCCAACAGAGACATTATCTCCAATCCTAAGGGTTAGATTTGCAGAGGTATGCAAAACGCAATTGTCTTGCACATTGGAGTTTTTACCAATTATTATAGGGCCTACATCTCCTCGAATAACTGCCCCATGCCAAATGGAACAGTTTTCACCAATTTCAACATCGCCAATTACTTGTGCACCAGGGAATATTTTTACGGGTTCATTGAGTTTCATAATATACTCCTCATTTAGTTTTTTAATTAATTTTTTTAAATTAATTATCTTTAGTTTTTAAAAGTTTCTTTCATATTTATTTTATTAATTTTGTAAATTAATAAGAGTCATTCTTGAAATATTTCATTGTTCTTTATTTCTCTTCAACTTCTTCAAGAGAGATTTGTCCATTTTCCTTTTTGTTTTGGATGATATGTTCCTGTTTTACTAAAACTCTCATATCAGAGCCTAAATCTTCATATAATAAGACACCAGAACCTATTGTGGCTCTCACTCCTATTTTGACTCCTGGACTTAAACTTGAATTGATTCCAGTCTTTACAGAATCTCCTACAATTGCACCTAATTTACGTCTTCCAGTATCGGTTCTCTTATTTTTGATTATGGTCTTTACTGTCTTATTGTCAAAACGCAAATTGGCAATATTTGTTCCTGCTGCAATATTGCAGTTGGAACCTAATACGGAGTCGCCAACATAACTCAAATGGCTTACATTGGTGTTTTCCATAATGATTGAGTTTTTAATCTCTACTGCATTACCTATGTGGACATTGTCTCCAAAGTAGGAATTTCCTCTGATGTATGAATTAGGTCCGATATCACAGTTTTTACCAATGTATACAGGGCCTTTGATATAAACTCCAGAACGGATGAGGCTGCCTTCATCTAAGAATACTTCACCATGAATGGTAGCGCCCTCTTCAACTGTTCCTTTGATTTCTCCTTCAATATGATTGAGCAATTCTTCATTGATTTCAAGAAGTTCCCATGGTTTTCCAATATCCATCCATTCTTTAGTGGTTTTATGTCCTTTCACCACTTTTCCATCAGCTATTTGAAGGGATAGTGAATCTGTGATTTCATATTCCCCTCTTGGAGAAACTTCTGTCTTGTCAATCTTATCAAAGATGTCTTTGTTGAAAATGTAAATTCCTGTGTTGATCAAATTGCTTGGAGCCTCTCCTTTTTTAGGTTTTTCAACAATATTTATGATATTGTCTCCATCCAATTCAACTACACCGAATGCACTTGGATCCTCCACTTCAGTTAGCACCATCAGTGTATCTGGTTTTGACTTTTCATAATCTTCAATGATTTCACTGAGAATATCAACATCTAGGATGATGTCCCCATTAAGAGTGATTAAACTGTCTTCAATAAAGTCTTTTCCATAACCTATAGCATCTGCAGTTCCCTCTAATTTGCTTTGGGTCGCATAACTGATGTTTACTCCAAGTTCTGATCCGTCTTTAAAGTAATTTCTAACTATTTCTTCCTTATACCCCACAATAAGGAGAATGTCTTTAACACCGCAATCACGCAATGCCTCTATATTATATTGTATAATAGGTTTTCCAGCAACAGGCAACATTGTCTTAGGTTTTGTGAGAGTCAAAGGTCTCATTCTTGTTCCTTCACCTGCACTTAAAATTATAGCTTTCACCTAATTCCTCCAATTTCCCTTTTTATTTTTTTATAAAAGTTAATTTTTTTTAATATTTTTAGTGTTTTAAATATTTTCCCTATCTGATAAGAAATATCAATTAATTTTCATTTTGATATTTTTCAAATCAAATATTAGAATAGCATATTTTTATCTTAGTTTTTATTCATTTAAAAATGGTAGAATGTGACTTAAGTTCATTTCGTTTCATATTTGCCGAACATTTCTCCTCATTTTCTAAATCAATAAAATTCTTAATATATAATATATTAAACAAATATTAAATACTTATCATTATTTTTATTAAAATTATTGGATAACCATAAATTACTGAATCATTTTACTTAAATGAGTATCATATTTTATTAAATGTGATTAAATGAAATTATATGTTCATCCCTTAATATATTATATGATGCCTTCAACTGATAAATGCATAATAGATTCTTTTTCTCGTTTTTAGTTTTAGGCATATATATTTAATAAATAAATGCTAATAATAATATATGCACTTCATAAATATTTTAGTGCTTTTTAAATTTGTCATTGCTAAAAGGTAATTTTTTCTGATTATATTTTTAAAAGAATGAAAAAACTGTCTGATTTTTTTAATCTTAACTTAATAAAAATATAATTTTATTAGTCAAATAAAATTACAAAAGTTACATTTTAAAACAAGATCTATAAAAGAAAGGGGTTATATGGATTTAACAAAAGAATTTATTGCATACATTTTCTTTGGTGTTCTAACCACAATCGTTAACTTCATAACATATTTCCTATTTTCAGGTATTTTTGAAATTAATTATCTCATCTCCAATATTATCGCATGGTTTGTCTCTGTATTATTTGCTTATATCACCAATAGGATTTGGGTGTTTGAAAGCAAAGATGATAATATGCTTAAGGAAATATTGCTTTTCTATGGAGGAAGAGTTTTTTCGGGGGCGATTGACACTGTACTTATGTATGTGTTCATTAGTATTTTAATGACTGGTGACTTATTTGCAAAAATTGTAGTCCAAGTAGTGGTAACCATCCTGAATTATGTCTTCAGCAAATTTCTTGTTTTTAAATAATAAACAATATAAGCAATAATGGACAAAAATGATTTTAGTAATTAACTTGTGATAATGATGAAAACTGCTGTTCTAATACCATGTTACAATGAATCAATGACTATTAAAAAAGTCATAAATGATTTCCAAGAGGCATTGCCTGATGCGGATATATACGTTTATGACAACAATTCTGCCGATGGCACTGATGAAATAGCTAAAGGGGAAGGTGCTATTGTAAGATATGAATACAAGCGCGGAAAAGGGAATGTGGTCAGATCAATGTTTAGAGACATAGATGCAGACTGCTATATCCTTGTGGATGGTGATGACACATACCCTGCTGAAGCGGCAATTGAAATGGAAAAAATGGTTTTGGAAGGAAAAGCAGATATGGTAATTGGAGATAGGCTTTCTTCAACCTATTTTTCTGAAAACAAAAGGCCATTTCATAGTGCGGGAAATAAATTCATGAGAAAAGCCATCAATATAATCTTTGGAAGCAATTTGCATGATATTTTAACTGGAATGAGGGGATTTAGCTATGATTTTGTAAAATCTTATCCTGTGATATCAAAAGGATTTGAACTCGAAACAGAAATGAGCATCTTTGCACTTGACCACAACTTTAAGATAGCAGAGATTCCGGTTGAATACAGAGACAGAATGGAAGGAAGTGAATCAAAACTTAACACATATTCTGATGGATACAAAGTAATAAAAGTCATCATAACATTATTTAGAGATACAAAGCCCCTGGCATTCTTTTCAATCATAACAGGAATTCTCATTATCATTTCCTTGGCTTATTTTATACCAATTTTAATAAGTTATTTATACACAGGTTATGTATTAAGAGTTCCAACTCTCATAGTGGCGGCAGTGACCTTTTTAGTAGCTGTAATGGTTTTCTTAAGCGGCATTATCCTTCAAGTACTTAAAAAACAACATGATCAGAACTTTGAACATTATTTAACTTCAATACGCATAAACAAAAAATAAGAATAATAGAAAAAATATGGGAAGAGCTTTAAAAATGAATGGGATAATGGATTGGGAAGAAATTTGTGATTTTGCATTTCTTGCATAGCAACTTCTAGATAATGCATCATTATTTTCAAATAAAGAAGTTCTAAGGAATAGGAAAACGTAGATATTCTAATTTTATAAATTCGCTATATAAATAGATATGAAAATCGTTTGGTTGTTTTCCAATAAATTAATAAAAAAAGTTTTTTATATAAGTTTATACATATTAAAGTTATAGTTAATTAACTAATACTTTGTTTAATTAAATTATTTAAAAAAAAGGTGATTATATGGTAAAATATGTATGTATGCACTGTGAATACACATGGGATTCTGAAACCGGAGATGAAACTTACAAAGTACCAGCAGGACCTATCGAAGACTTCCCAGATGACTGGGTATGCCCTCAATGTGCTGCAGGTATTGAAGGAATCATTACCGAAGACGAATAAGTTTTCTAGAATTCTTTTATTTTTTATTTTTTTAATTTTTTATCTATTTTTATCTATTTTTTACTATTTTTATCTATTTTTTATCTATTTTTATCTATTTTTTATCTATTTTTATCTATTTTTTATCT
>JADLKP010000285.1 GCA_016838945.1 Methanobrevibacter sp. | reverse complement strand
GTTTTAATTATATTTATACTTATACTTAAATAGTAAAGGTAGGCAATAAATAAAAATTTAAAAAAAAAATAAATAAACAAAACTAATTTTTCTTTCTGTGCCTAATTTTTACTCCGATTCCATTTCTGGATTCAACCATTTCCTTACCAGTCAAGACAGCTTTTCCAACTGCCACAACCTCATCATTCCTAACGACAACAACTTCATCTTTAGGAAGAATGGATGAATCTGCACTTACGATTCCAGGAGCAAACAATGAGTTGGTCTTTAAATCAAAATCGATTTCAACCACATGTATGCCAAGTTCAGCAAGCCTTCTGCCCCCTTCAAGGTTGAGGGTGTAAAGGCCAACATCCCTATTTAAAAGAGCCACTGTTTTTCCATTGGAATAGAGAGTCCTATGATATCTTCCTTTAGCAACAACATCATCAGTGATCATCGATTCAGCTTCCGCTCCAAACTGATATTTGGCAACAGACTTAAGCTCATTCAAAACCCTGTCCCTATGTCTGGTCTTAGGATATTTCTTAAGCTCTTCCCTTAAGTTGAAAATGGATTGGGGGGAAGTAGGCCTTCCACTGTCACATACATAGGTACAGTTATCCAAATACTCGCGACAAACCTCCTCATAGCCTCCATCAACATTGGCAATAACCGGTTTGTCTCCAACATAATCCCTTAAAAGCTCTCCAGCCAATCTTATTTCATCATCATTCCAATCACCTGAAACCGCTACATCATAGGATTGAATTGGAAAGGTGTTTTCCAATTCCCTTGGACAGATTCCAAATGGAGAAGTTACAATCACTTCCTGATAACCTTTGGTAGCCCTTCTGAACTTTTGGTGGGACTGAGAATTGGAGTATGGCTTTTTCATACTGCATGGAAGTGCAACGACAACATCACCTAAAGGTTCCATCATTGCCATCCTCTCTCTCCATCTGACCACTTCAGGTCTGTATAATGACTCATCACTTGAACAAATAACTTTCATTCTTTGCCTCGATAAATTATAATTAAAAATTTGATAATTAAATATTATTTTAAATATTATTATTTAAAATAGTTCATTTGAACTGATAAGAAAATTAAACTGATAAGAAAATTAAAATCATTTAATTAAATATTTAGATTTCTTTTATAAATAGTTTTTATAAATGTTCTTTTTTAGAAAAATATGGAAACTCACATTCCAAAACTATTCAAATCTTAAAACAAGCTCTTCATGAATTTTCTTGATCTTTTCAATGGAAGGGTGATTTTCCCCTAACTTTCTTTTCCATTTTTCTATAGTGAACTCGACATCCACCTCATCAGCACCATTGAATAGATTGTCTGCATGGGAGACTATCCTTTCGGCCAATGTTTGAGGAGTGTAATCCTTTATAGGCAATCCTAACTGCCTTGCATCATCTTCGCTGAGGCCTGTTCCGATATGCCTTTCAACGATATTGATTATCTCCTGGGAATATCCTCTTTCCTTAAGTATCTCAGCTCCAATCACTGCATGCTCAATTGAATTGGTTTTGGATCTGCCAATGTCATGCAACAGTCCTCCAACCCTTACAAGCTCCATATCAACATCATCAAAATTGGATGCAATTTCACATGCCTTTCTTGAAACCCCTTTGGAATGCTCAATTACCCATAGCGGACAATTAAGCTCCCTCAACAATTTTATTTCCTCATCCATAGAATCACAATTTAATAAAAATCAAAGAAAAAATAAGGACAAACTAATAATAAAAAAAGTAAAAATCTTGCTTAAAAATTATTAAAACAATAATGTTCAATTAAAAATGCATTACACAAAAAAATTAAAAAAATAGAAAAAGATGAATGAAAAACCTACATGTCTTCCATCATTCTTTCACGTTCTTTGTCTTCTTCCTCTAACATTTCCAATAATTCATCCCAAGATTCCAATGATTCCTTAGCAGCCTGCTCAGATAGTTTTTCAATGGCATAGCCTGCATGAATCAATACATAATCTCCAATTTGTGCTTCTGGAAGAAGATCCAATTTTGCATTTTGCCTTACTCCTCCAAAGTCTGCAGCACAAATATTGGATTCAGTGTCAATCTCCACAATTTTAGCTGGTGCAGCAATACACATTAGCAACATCTCCTTTTAGTTTTATTTAATGAATAATCAGTTTTATGAATTAAATCAATTTTAATAAATGAAATCACTGATTTAAAAAAATTTATTTAAATTCAAAATCACTTATCTTTAATATTTGTATTATAGTTTTAACATTATATAAATATTTTTATTTTATCAAACTAATTCTTGTAAATTAGAAAAAGTATTAAAAAAATCAAAGAGGAACCATGCA
>JADLKP010000284.1 GCA_016838945.1 Methanobrevibacter sp. | reverse complement strand
TAAAGTGAAAGACGCTATCGACTTTGAGAAGATACTGGAAGAGGATAAAAAGAAAGAAGAAGAAAAGAAATGAAAAAAAAGAAAAAGACTAGTTGTGATAAGCTTCACAACTTTGTCTACCCAATGCATGTTTGTGAACATGCATATGCTTTACTCCATTTTCTGTTTTGATTTCATCAATTACTTTAATGCCATCATGGGAATGAGAATGCTCTCCATCATTGTGGAAATGATAATGTGAGTGCTCAACATTTTCAGTATCGATCTTTTTAATTGAATCATCAAATTTCCTATCGTATAGGAGTGCAGCATTAAGCACTACAAGACAAGATCCTGCATTGTGAACAATAGCACCAGTTACAGGATTCAATAATCCTAAAACGGAACAGACAATAGCTGCTGCATTGATTGCCATGGAAATTATAATGTTTGCCTTGATTGTAAACAATGTTGAATTAGAAAGCTTTTTTAGATATGGAATCTTGCCGATGTCATCACCTAAAAGTGCAATGTCTGCTGCCTCAATTGCAACATCACTTCCAACTGATCCCATCGCTACACTTACATCTGCTGTCTTAAGTGCAGGTGCATCGTTTACACCATCCCCAATCATGCAAACCTTCTTGCCTTCACTTTTGAGCTTTTCAATCCAGTCAAGCTTTTCCTGAGGAAGCAAGTTACCATATACCTTTCCAATTCCAACTTGTGATGCAAAATAATTAGCAGTTTCAGTATTATCCCCTGTAAGCAATATGGTTTCAGTTCCCAAGTCATGCAAACTATCAATCATGGACTTGGAATCTTCACGTATTACATCAGATAATCCTATCAAACCTATTGCGCTATCATTCAATGCAACGATAATTGAAGCCTTACCTTCATGTTTTAAATGGTTTAGTTCAGCATCAACATTAAAATCAATATTATTTTCAGATAAAAATTTGGAGTTTCCTGCATATACTAGACCATAAGAGTTTTTACAGCTTACCCCTTTTCCAGGATACATCTTAAAGTCTTTTGGTTCTTCAATATCAATTTCCGCTTCTTTCGCCTTTTCCACAATAGCTTTAGCCAATGGATGCTCGCTTAATTTCTCACAAGATGCGACCATATTCAAAACATCCATTTCATCTAAATCATCCTTTAGGGAGATAATATCTGAAACTGCTAAATTACCATAAGTCAATGTGCCGGTCTTATCGAATACTAAGGTATTCAATCCACCGAGAGTCTCTAAAGCTTCACCAGATTTAATGAGAACTCCGTATTTTGTTGCCTGACCAATAGCTGCCATGATTGCAGTGGGTGTAGCAAGTATCAATGCACAAGGACAGAACACTACAAGGACTGTCACTCCTCTCTCAATATCACCTGTAATGAGCCATGCTGCAATTGCAATGAGCAATGCAATAGGAACAAGCCAAGTAGCCCATTTATCTGCAATCCTTTGGGTTGGAGCCTGCTTCTCATCAGCTGCCTTCACAAGGTCAATCAATTTTTGAAGTGAAGAGTTTTCACCTAAACTGGTTGCTTTAATGTCAATTGCCCCATATAAATTCATGGTACCACAGAATACTTCATCCCCTACATCCTTATCAATAGGCAAGGATTCACCAGTCATGATAGATTGGTCAAGAGATGAGGTACCTTTAATAATTTCACCGTCAACAGGTACGCTTTCACCAGGAAGAATTCTTAATACATCCCCTATTTTAATTTCATCAACAGAAATCATTTCTTCCTTGCCATCAACAATTCTCCTACCTGTCTGAGGAGTTAAATTAATAAGATTTCTTAAACCTTTTTTAGCTCTTTCAACTGTCCAGTCTTCCAAAAGAGCACCTAAAGCCATAATCCATGCAACTTCACCTGCTGCAAATATCTCACCAATCATAAGGGATGCAACCATAGCTATTGCAATCAAGAGTGCAGATGAAATCCATCTTTCACGAATCAATCTGGTCAAAGCCAACAATAACATTGGAATACCGCTTATTATTACCGCACCCCATGCAGGGTTTAAGTAAATTGGTATGTCGATTCCAAGTATCATGAAAATAACAGCGATTACAAGAAATATAGCTGAAATAATGGTCATCTTTAAACCAAATAAGAAATCAGTTATTTCGTCAATCATATAGACACCTTCTTAATAATTTTTTAAATTTTTTTTCTAATTTAAAAAGTATTACTTTTTTTAAGTTTTTTCTATATTCAGTAATAATTAATATTAGTATATCCAAAGAATTATATAAATGTTATTACTTTTTTCTTTATTTTACTAAGAAAAGTATTACTCATAGAAAAATTTGTAAAAAAAATAAGAAAATAGTATTACTTTTTTGTGGTTT
>JADLKP010000019.1 GCA_016838945.1 Methanobrevibacter sp. | reverse complement strand
GATAAATAATTAATTTTATTATATTATTTTATTATATCAAAATTATACTAATTTAATATTAACAAATTTTAGGATTTGAATAAATTTTATGAAGGAGTCAAAATGAGAAGTCTTTTATCAGTAAGTGATATTGAAGATGAAGTCACAAGAATCTTGGATATTGCAAGTGACTTCAAAGCAGGAAAGATGGAGGAAAAACCTCTTGAAAATCAGAAATTGGCAATGATTTTCCAAAAGTCATCCACCAGAACAAGAGTTTCCTTCGAAGTTGGAATGTATGAATTAGGCGGAACCGCATTGTTCCTCTCTACCAATGACATCCAATTGGGAAGAGGAGAGCCAATCAAGGATACTGCAAAGGTATTGTCCAGATTCTGTGATGCAATCATGATCAGAGCAATCGAACATGATGATGTTGTAGAGCTTAGGGATGAGGCTGATGTTCCAATCATAAACGGATTGACCAATTTGGAACACCCTTGTCAGGCATTGGCAGATATGTTAACCATAAAGGAGCATAAAGGCGGATTTGACGGCAAGTTCGTTTATGTCGGTGATGGAAACAATGTATGCAACTCCCTTTTATTGATCTGCGGATGCTTAGGAATGGATATGGCAGTGGCTTGTCCTGACGAATACAGGCCAAATGCAGAAATTGTGGCCAAGGCTGAAGAGTATGCGGCTAAAAACAATTCTACAATCACAATTACAAGTGACGTGAAGGCTGCTGTAAGTGATGCTGCAGTCATCTATACCGATGTTTGGGTAAGTATGGGTGATGAGGCTGAAGCTGAAAAAAGAAAAGCGGACTTCAAGGAATATCAAGTAAACCAAGAGCTTATCGACTTGGCAGATGATGATGTGATCTTCATGCACTGCTTGCCTGCAATAAGAGGAGAGGAAGTAAGCGCTGAAGTGATTGACGGACCTCATTCCGTAATCTATGACCAAGCTGAAAACAGGATGCATGCTCAAAAAGGAGTATTATACTACTTCTTGAAGGAATTGCAATAATTGATTGCAAAGATAAACATTGAACATTTGAAAAATAAAACACTTCTTAGAACTTGACTTCAATAAGCTTAACTTTAAAGTGACTTCAATTATTATAGTATTTAGGTAAAGGGTGAAAATATGGACTTTAATGACCCTGCATTAGAACACTTGGTGAATAAGATTACAATTGCACTGCAAGAAAACAATAGGGAAGAGGCAGCAAGATACATGGACATCATCATTGAAGAGTATCCTGAAGTTGCAAATATCCTAATGAATTCCATTGAGTTCCAGACATTGATGGCAGAAAATGAGGAAATGGCTGAAAATGAATCCAAAGCACTGACTGATGAGGATATCATAAAGCCTGGAAACACAATGGAGATTGATGAACAAAGAGTCATTGATGACATGAATGCAATGTTGGAGGTTGAACCAACAACAGCTCAGGAATACATTCAAAAGGGAACTGTCTTGACAATCACCGAACAGTTTGAAGATGCAATTGACTGTTTCAACAAGGCATTGGAATTGGATCCGAACAACCTTTCAGCATTGATTTCAAAAGGAAACACATATGAACTCATGGAAAATTATGAAGAGGCTTCAAAGGTCTATGATGTCGTCATGGACACTGAAGTCAGTGACATTTACGATTTGATGAGCAAAGGATATGTCCTTGAAAACCATCAAAGATTTGATGATGCATTGAAAACATACAATCAAGCTTTAAAAACTGATAAAAATAATTCTAACATTCTATTTTTAAAAGGAAGCTGCTTAATCAAGCTTCAAAAACATCAGGAAGCTGTAGACACATTGGATGAATGTATTGAAAGATACAGCGACAATCCTTATGAGACCATTTTCGAATTGGAAAATGCATACCACAACAAAGGTGTTGCATTGCATGCATTGGAGGAAGATGATGAAGCGCTTGAAGCATTCTCACTCGCACTTGGAATCAATCCAAACTATCACTACACCTATTATGAGATTGGAATTATCCAAGAGGCACGAGAGAAATATGAAAGCGCTTTGAAGAATTATGAAAAATTCCTTGAATTCGACAATACTGACTCTGAAGTGGTGGAATCTAAGGAAAGGGTTGAAAAATTAATATAATCACAACCCAATCAAATTAAAAAAAAAATATTATATTGATGCCGAGTGGTGAAATGAGTCTTCTAAAGAATACCCCAAGTCAAATGGAATTGTATCCAATCATAACTGGAGTATTCTGTGGATGCCTTATAATATCAAACATCCTTGCATCCAAAACATTCTCATTTTACGACTTTATTTTGCCATGCGGTGTTGTCATTTTTCCAATAGTGTATATCGTAGGGGATGTGCTAACAGAAATCTATGGATTCAAGCTTGCAAAAAGAACCATCTATCTCGGTTTTGTGATGAGCTTAATAGCTGTTGTTTCATATCAGATAGCAATGGCATTGCCTGGAACCGATGCTGCAGCCTCAAATGCATTCAACATCATTTTAGGTAGCACACCAAGAATATTGATAGCAAGCTTCATCTCATACCTTATAGGATCCTATGTCAACGCTTATTTTATGAAGGTCCTAAAGGAAAGATATACAGATTATCTCTTCGCCAGATGTTCGATAAGCACATTGTTTGGTGAAGGATTGGATGCGATTCTCTTTATAACAATCGCATTTGCAGGATTGATGCCGAATAAAGCTTTGATTACAATGATAATCTGTCAAGGAGCATTCAAGGTACTTTATGAAATCATTGTATATCCAATAACCAAAACAGTAATCAATTGGATGAAATCACTTGATGACACACCACTATCAAAAATAGATTAAATAATCAACATCATCATTAAAAACAATATAAAAACAGATAAAATAAATAAAAAAAGAAACTAGTAGGGCATACACTCCCAACTAGTGAAAAGAGTTTTGGTCCAGGTTTTACGAGCCGAAGGCTCGGAAAAGCTGGGAAAGAGTTTTGGTCAAGGTTTTGAGCTTTAGCTCAAAAGCTTGGAAAATATTTTGATCAAACTTTTGCGAGCGAAGCGAGTAAAAGTTTGGCTACATCATCTCAGGAGCTGAAACTCCTAAAATGTCCAATGCATTTCTTAAGGTGATTCTAGCCTTCTCAACTAAAATCAATCTTGCGTTTTCCACATCGGAACCTATTACTTGTTCGGCCTTATAGAATCTGTTGAATGCACCAGCCAAATCCTGACAGTATTGGGCGATTGGATGAACTCTTTTTATGCTAGCTGAATCTTCAATCAAGCTTGGGAATTTAGCAATCAATTTTACCAATTCTTTCTCATTGTCATCCAATGACCAGTTATCTTCAGCAACGATACTGCCTAACTCAATGCCATTTTCCTCTTGAGCTTTCTTAAGTAGCTTGCAAGCTCTTGCATGTGCATATTGAATTGAAGCGCAACCTCTTTCAAAGCTTAATGCCTCATCCCATTTGAAAGTAATGTGCTTTTCAGGGGATAATCTTGCAATGTAATATCTGATTGCACCAATACCTATTTGCTCTGCAATTTCATCAATTGTTGCCTCATCAAGCTCTGGTCTTCTGGAACTGATCTCTTCTTTAGCTCTCTTAACAGCTTCATCCATCAATTCATCAACAGAAATGAACACTCCTCTTCTTGTAGACATGGAACCTTCAGGCAAGGTAATGAATTCATAGAAGATAACTTCCATCTTGTCGCTGTTAGGTTCAATCTCTTCGAGTATTTCAAGTGCAAGTTCCACTTGTCTTGCAGCCAGCTTGTGGTCAGAACCGAAGATATCCAATACATTATCGCATCTTCTGCATTTGTAGATGTGATATGCAATGTCTCTTGTAGAGTAGAGTGAAGTTCCATCTGCTCTTCTCAATACAAGGTGCTTGTCAATACCATACTCAGTTAAATCCAAGTACAATACATCCTCTTTTCTTGCATAGCCGATTTCATACAATTCATTGGTGATCTTATCTACGATACCTGTTCTTACGAATTGCCCTTCCCAAACAAATGCATCATGCTTTACATTCATTCTCTTCAAGGTTTCCTTTACACCATCAAGACAGCTGTTTACTGCATATTCGAATTTCTCATCAAGTTCAGATGGTCCTCCTTCATATTTTCTGATGGTTGCGTCAACGCCTTCACCTAAGGATTCATCCTCTTTCAACATCTGATTGACCTTGAAGTACAATTCACCGACCTTATGGTCTATTTTCTCTGAAGGCTGGTCTTCCAATTTCAAGCCAAGCTCTTCCATACCGAAAACGATCATAGCCAATTGTCTTCCCATATCGTTTACATAGTATTGGGTATCCACTTCCCTACCTGCAGTGGTCAAAAGCCTTCTTAAGGAATCTCCCAATACGGAGTTTCTGATGTGACCAATATGCAAAGGTCCGTTAGGGTTAGCTGAAGTGTGTTCTAAAATGATCTTTTCATCAACTTTATCCAATTGACCGTAATCCTCATCTACAGAATCCAACAATTGCTTTGCAAAGATATCATGATTGATGAAGAAGTTTACATAAGGCCCTGTAGCTTCCACTTTTGCAAATATTTCAGGAAGTTCGATTTTCTCTACAACTTCAGGAGCAATCAAGTTTGGAGCCTTTCTTAAATGTTTAGCCAATTGGAATGAAACTGTACTGGCTAAATCACCTAATTCAGGATTAGGCGGAAACTCCAATTTGATTTCATCATCAAAATCACAGTCGAATTGGTCAACTGCTTTTTTTAAAGCTTCTTGAGCTTCAGATTTTATTTTAAAGTACATATAAACACCGAATAAATATAAATTTAATGACATTTAGATAGGATTAGCTAAAGCCATTTTCTGCAAAAAAATTAATATCAAAATAATAAAAATAACGATTAATTAAAATTGATTGATGCTATACAACTATATTTAAAATGATTATTCAATCAATATTCTTAATCATCAAAACTTAAAGTCCTCTAATTAATATAGAGATATATCCTATTTTAGGAATAATTATTGGTTGACCATCAAAAGTCAATACCCTAGACTTGATTTGGCTCTTTGTCACCCAATAAGGATCTGAAACATCATTGTTATCTCCCTTGATTTCAAATACAGTGGAACCATTGATTTGAGCAGTATTGATTACTCTATGAATGACCGGCCCTTCATGCCAAGCTGCATTATAGACTACAATGTCTCCAACTTTAATGTCATCTGGAGAGAATTCATGGAGACCTAAGAGATTTGCTTGTTCCAATACAACAATATCCCCTCTATACATTACAGGTTCCATACTGCCTGATACAACAACATTCAAGTGTTGTGCAGCAATAAGGACTGCAATAATAAGGACAACATAAATTGCTATTTCTTTTAGATTTATATCCAAAATAACACCTTTCTTTAGTTTTTTTAGAATAAATTAATGAAAATTATAAAATTTAGAATCCTATCAAATGCGATAGAATTCTTATGTCTTTATAATATAGATAATATCTTTTATAAAATATTTAAATTTAATCCATTAATCAGTTGTTGAAACTTGCATTAGAATTATAAAAAAGTAAAAAAGTATAAAAAGTGAAAATTGAAAAAATAAAAAAGAAATTAGGAATTAATTATTGAAATAACTCCTTGGCCTTAACCATGATTTCAACAATTCCCACATTGAAAGGACAGCGGTCTTCACAGCTTCCGCATGCTATGCAGTCAAAGGAATTGTAAGTCAAATCATTATGATGGCTCCTGATTGACTCCGGAACCTCATCATGGTGTCTTGCAAGGTCATAGTATTTGTTCACCATAGCAATATTGATGTTTTCAGTGCATGGTGCACAATGGCCGCAATAAGTGCATTGGCCTTCATAAGAGTTTTTAGGTGCATTTACCAGTACAGAGGCATAATCCTTTTCCTCATGACTTGCAGTTTCATATGCAATTGCATCCTCCATTTCACCAACATCCTTTACGCCAACGAATATTGATGCAACTGCAGGTCTGCTAAGGCAGTATTCAATGCATTGTACAGGAGTCAAAGCCACCCCAAAAGGAGAATCCTCATCAGAAAATAACCTTCCACCAGCATATCCCTTCATAACCACAAGTGGAATGTCCTTTTCCTTGCAGGTCTGATATAATTCTGCCCTTTCAGGAGCTAAACCTTCAAGTTCCTTGTCCTTATAGGTATCCTCCTCAATATAAAGCTCTATATTGTTAATGGAACCCATCATATCAAAAGCGGGATTGATGCTGAACATGATCAATTCTATATCATCAACTTCAGTAGCCAAAAGGGCAACAGTGGGACTGTGTGTACTTATTCCAATATGCTTGATGACTCCATCTTCCCTTTGCTTCCTGACATATCTGATGAAATCGCCATTCATTATCTCTTCAAAATCCTCAATCTCATCGACAAAATGAATCATTCCAAAATCAAGGCAATCCAATTGAAGACGTTCCATAAAGTCCTCAAAGGCAGGAATCACCTTATCCATCTCACGAGTTCGGACATATTGCTCGTCCTGCCAAGTTGAACCGAAATGACCTTGGATGATCCAATCTTCCCTTGAATCCTTAATGGCTATCCCAATATTGGTTCTGACATTAGGTTCACTCATCCAGCAGTCAAGGAAGTTGATGCCTTCATTTTGACAATAATCAATAAGTTCCTTTGTTTCAGCTAATGTCTTGCCTTGAAGCCATTCAGCACCAAGAGCTATTTCACTGACTTCAATGCCTGTCTTTCCTAATTTTCTATACTTCATTAATTTGCTCCTTAATACATTTTTATAAAGTTAGAGTATTCCCCTTTCATTAACACTTAACAGATGATACTATTCTATTAAGTACGAATAATTGTAAATTTGATAAAAAAAATAAAGGAAAAATAAAAAGAAAAAGTTATCTTAAGATAGCTCCTTCATCTGCAGAGGATACTGAACGCCTGTAGATGTTCAACCATCCTTTGACCTTTTTCTCAGGCAAGTCTGCATTTGCAATTCTTTCCTTGATTTCTTCATCAGTCAATTCTACAGAGAGTTTTCCATTTGTGATGTCGATTTCAATTATGTCTCCATCTTCAATTGCCGCAATAGGTCCCCCGCTCATTGCTTCAGGAGATACGTGACCTATGCAAGGACCTCTTGTACCGCCGGAGAAACGTCCGTCAGTGATTAATCCTACATTCTTGATGCCCATACCCATAATCGCTGAAGTTGGGTTTAGCATTTCTCTCATTCCAGGACCTCCTTTTGGTCCTTCACATCTGATTACAAGAATGTCTCCTTCTTTAAGTTCATGATTGAAGATTGCTTCAACCGCATCCTCTTCACTGTTGTAGACTTTAGCCGGTCCCTTAAGCTGCATCATATCTTCAGGTACAGCTGCAGACTTTACGATTGAGCCGTTTGGAGCAAGGTTTCCTTTGAGAACGGTAAGCCCTCCAGCTTCATGAATAGGATCATCAAGTGTGTGAATGACTCCATTTCCAGTTACCTTAGCATCTTTTAGGTTTTCTTCCAAGGTTTTACCAGTACAGGTCATTACACTGGTGTCCAACTTGCTTTCAATTGTCTTCAATACAGCTGGAATACCACCATCTGCATGCAAATCTGCCATAGTGTCTTCACCTGCAGGGGATAAGAGTGCAATGTGAGCTACCTTATCGCTGATTTCATCAAACAAGTCCAAGTCTGCATGAACTCCTTTCTCTTCAAGCTCATATGCAATAGCTGGAATGTGAAGTGCAGTGTTGCTTGATCCTCCAAGAGCCATATCCATTGCAATTGCATTTTCAAAGGCCTCTTGAGTCATTATGTCTGATGGCTTCAAGTCTTCCTTAACCATTTCGACTATCCTTTTACCGCTTGCAACAGCCAATTCCTTCTTTTCATCACTTAAAGCAAGAGCTGTAGCGCAGGTAGGCAAGCTCATGCCAATGGTTTCGGTGATGCATGCCATGGTGTTTGCAGTGAAGAGTCCAGAACAGCTTCCAGCACCAGGACATGCACAGCATTCCATTTCATATAATTCCTCTTCAGTAATCTTTCCTGAAGACAATTCACCTACAGCTTCAAATACAGTGATCAAATCTGCATTCTGACCCTTGTAATTACCTGGTTCCATTGGTCCGCCAGTTACAAAGATGGATGGAACATCCAATCTTGCAGCAGCCATCAGCATTCCAGGAACAACCTTATCACAGCTTGGAATCATTACAAGCCCATCAAAGCAATGACCCATGGTCATGCTTTCTACAGTGCTCACTACAATTTCACGTGAAGCAAGGGAATATTTCATGCCTTCATGGTTCATTGCAATTCCGTCACAGATTGCCATGGTGTCAAATTCAAATGGAATTCCTCCAGCTGCTCTGATACCTTCCTTGACATATTCCACCAATTCCCTTAAGTGAATATGTCCAGGCACAATGTCTGTATAACTGTTTGCAATGCCAATGAACGGTTTTTCAAAATCATCATCATTTAATCCACAAGCACGTAAAAGAGATCTATGTGGTGCTCTTTGTACTCCTTCCTTGATATTGTCACTATTCATAATAATCATCCATTAAAAATCAAATTAAATTTACTTTAAAATATGAAAAAATCATGAATTTCAATTATTTTTCTTAGAATTTCAAGATTTATGCATAGAAAAATTTATTTCTAAAAGTTATAAATCTCATTTTCCAAATCAACAGAGTTGGTTTTATATCCTAAATCTATGGAACCTCTCATTTTTTCAAATCTTAATTTTTTCCTAAGATTCAAGGTGACTTTCCCTTCATCATCCAAAACCCATTCTACAATGTCATCAGATCCAAGGTTAAGCATTTTCATGATAATTGGAGGAATGGCAGTTTGATTATTCTTAGAAATTTTTGTATCTGCATAAATCATACTATCACAAAAATATTTTTTAAAAAAAATTTTACTATTAATTATTATATTAACAATAATATTTTAAATTTACTTTTAACCGAGAAAATAGCTTAAAAGAAACTCAATGTAAAAATCTTTAATTTTAGTTTTAAGTTAATTTTAACTTTATTTATTGATAATAATTTATTAAAATCAGTTTACTATTTATTAAAGATAGTAAACACAATATTTTAAACAACAAGCTTTATATATTCCTTTGATTAATCTATTATTAAGAGGAGTGACCACTGCACGAAATAAAGTGAGGTGGAGAAAAGAAGCTGAAAAAAATTATCATATTTCTCACCCCTTCGATAAGTCCTTTAAGGTCATTATAGATTATTGTCCAGACCTTGCATTCGAATATCTGAATCTCCCAGGCAAGTATGTTCTCCTATGCAAAAACAATTTTTTAGGTACTGATTTAAGGGAATACTGTTTAGATTCCGTGCTTCTTTCAATGCATGAAAAAGGATTGAAGCATGAAAATTTCCTAATCAATCTGGAACATCAATCAACTCACGTGACGCTGGACAAGCTCAAAACCATGAACATGTACTCAGTGCATGCCTCTTATTATTTTGCCCATCCAGTTGTTCCCCTGATTTTGACTGATATGGATTCATACAACAGATCCCTAAAGGAATATAAAATCGATGAGGACATCATATGCAAACCTCGTTTTATTTATTTTTCTCTTAAGGAAATAAACGAAAAGTTGACTAATCTGAAAAGGAAACATGATTTGGAAGAAACCTTAAGTGATATGGAGGCAATGGATGTGGCATTTCTACCTATCATCGCTCCAAGGCGCAAAAGAAAAGAAATTATCAGAGCCATGGTGAAATTGTCCCGCAAGCTTAAAATTGAAAATAAAAGGATAGTCTATGTTATTGTAAATGTACTGACCTTTATGATAAAATACCATTTCGAGGGTGAGGAATTAATAGAATTGAAAGGAATGATAAATATGGGATTTGAAGAGGCAGTAGACAAATTATTCAATGGCAGGATAAATGAACTGAACCATGAGCTGTACCAGTCACATGAATTGCTTGAACTATCAAAAAAAGAAAGAGACAATGCATTATCAGATGCTAAAATGGCTCATGAGCAAACCAATCATTTAATCCAGTCATTCAAAGATCTAATAAAACAAGGCAAGCTAACTGAAGAAGATCTGGCTTCAGCAGGGATTAAACTTTAAATTCCAATAAAATTAAATTTTTCTATAAACCTAATTTTCAAATTAGGTTTCCTTTTTTTATTTATTTTAGATTAATTAATTTTTAAAAAAATATAAACTTTTAGTAAATAGAAAAAAATAGTAAAAAAAAGAATAATGAAATTAATCTGATTTAATCATGGTTAAAACCATCTTATATGGTCCTTTAACTGCTTGTAAAGCATGTGGAACATTTGCAGGCATAATGAGGAATTCACCTTTTTTGACTGTGTGAGGCACACCTCCAAGAGTGATTTCCGCTTCACCGTCGATTATTTGAACCATAGCATCAAAAGGAGCGCTATGTTCACTTAAGCCTTGTCCTTTATCAAATGCAAATACAGTTACAGTACCAAGTTTCTTTTTGATTATTTCCATGCTCACAACAGAGCCTTCCTGATATTCAATCAAGCTTTCCATTTCGATTGGTTTTCCTTTTAAGTCCATAGTTTTATCTCCTTTTAATTGACTAATCAGATATTTATTTTTTAAAAAATAAAAAAATATAGGAAAATTATCCCATGATTTTCTTAATGTCTTCTTTTGGAGTTGAAATTGGAGTCAAGTTGAAGTTTTCAACCAAGACATTCAAAATGTCCTCATTAGCCCATGCTGGAAGGATAGGTCCAATGAGCATGTCGGTTTTTCCAAGGTATAGCAATGTCCAGAGTATCGCCGCCGCCTTCTGTTCCATCCAACTCAATACAATGGTGAGAGGCAATTCATTCAATTCCATTTCAAACAATTCACATAATGCGACAGCAAGATCAATAGCTACGATAGCGTCGTTACATTGACCTAAATCCAATAGTCTTGGAATTCCTTCAATGTCCCCCAAGTCAAGGTCATTGAATCTGAACTTGTTGCAAGCTAAAGTGAGTACGATTGTGTCTTCAGGCAAGTTTTCTACAAACTCTCTGTAATAGCTCATTCTTGGGTTTGGAGTGTCGCATCCAGCTACAAGGAAGAATCTTTTTATTTTGCCTGCAAGCACTAGCTCCTTGATTTGAGGTGCTAATGAAAGAATAGTGCTTAATCCGAATCCAGTTGTTATTGTGGTGGTCTCTTCAGCTTCTAATCCTCCTAATTCAATAGCTTTGTCGATTAATGGTTTGAAATCGTAATCTTCAATAACCTGTGCACCAGGAATCTTTACAATATCCATAGTGAACAATCTTTCAGCATAGTCAGGCTTTGGCAACAATACGCAGTTGGTGGTGCCTAAGATAGCTGCATTGTACTGGGAGAATATTTTCTTTTGATCATACCAAGCCCCACCGATTTGACCTGCCAATGATTCATATTTGTTTAGCTCTGGGTAACCATGTGCAGGCAACATTTCACTGTGGGTGTAAACCTTTACATCGGTTCCTTCAGTTTGTTTTAATAATTCCTCCAAAGCCTTCAAGTCGTGACCGGTTACAATGATTGCTGGTCCTTCCTGTGCACCGACCTTTACTTCTGTAGGTACAGGTTCGCCGAAGTTTTTGATGTGAGCCTCCTTAAGCATCTTCATGACCTTAAAATTAGCTTCACCGGCATCGAGTCCTAACTGTACCAATTCACCAACATCAAAGTTTACGTTTGTTAATGTTGAGTATAATCCTTTGGTCAAGAACTCATCTACGGAGTCATCGTGAACTCCTAATTCATTGCAGTGGTAGTTGTAGGCAGAAATACCTTTCATTGCAAAGATCAGATTGTCCTGAAGTCTTGCAACAGTACCGCTTTTACCGCATACCCCAGCATTTGTACATGCACTGCCTCTTGCAGTTTGGGAACATTGATAACAAAACATGTTGAAATCGCTCATATAATACACATCCTTTTCTAATTTCAAATAAATTTTTAAATCTGTTTAGATGACATTTTTTTTACTTCTTCAAAGATTAGAAAATAGAAATTTAATTGCAACATAGCATTATCAAAACTCATAAATAGGCCTAAATAAGAATTTCAATAATCAAGCTTTTTAATTGCTTAAACCGCTTGAAACATACAATAAAATTTTTCTATTTTTATTCTGATGTAATTAAAGATATTTTTTATGGACTTATAAAGATTTTGTAACTAGTGTAGGGTAAAAAGTAACAAAATATATTTATAAAACAAAACGATAGTGTTATATAACTAGGAGATGAATCATATGGAATCAATAATCGAATCCTTAGAGAAATTTGGCCTTACAAGGTACGAGGCCAAGGCATACATAGGAATGACTAACTTAATCTCAGGGAAGGCTGAAGAAATAGCCAATGCATCAGAAATACCTCGCTCTAAGATTTACAATACCCTAAAGGAATTGGATAAGAAAGGTTTCATTACAATAACACATACAAGACCTCTTGAATACAAGGTAGTTCCTCCAAGTGAAATATTCAAAATGAAGAAAGAGGAACTGATCAAGGAACTTGAATCCTCGCAAGAAAAATTGGAGGAGATATACAATGACCAGATATCCGAAATACAGGCTCCTGTTTGGCTGATTAAAACAAGCGAAAACATTATAAATAAAGAGATTGAAATCATAAAAAGAGCTCGAAAATCAATCAATATGAGAATAGGATTTCTCCTTGAAGGGGAAGGGGAAGCACTTATCAAAGCATTCCAAGAGCTTCCAAGAGGTGTGGCAATAAAGATCCTTGCAACCCCTGAGTGCTACATTGATGGTGAAAAGCTGGAAATCATCAAGATGTTTGAGGAAGCCAATTTAGATAATTTGGAAATCATTGAAACAGACATAAAATTTGTAAAAATAGTTATAAGGGATGGAAAGGAGCTTTTCCGTACAATAGTGAAATTTACAGGAGAAGAAAAGTCAATTCTTCCTGAAACCTCTGTTGGAGTGCAGAACAGATATGAGGACATATGTCAAAACTTTGATGAGAGATTCTTGAATCAGTTCAATAAGATGAAAGCAAAAAAGAACAAGAAAAATAAAGGCATAACATAATAAATGAAAAAAAATAATAAAAAGATATTAATATTTAATATAAGAAAAATAACATTGAAAAATTTAATGAAACACGTTTTGACATAACAATAATGCAAGGAAATGGATTTAAAATGACACAAAACGATAAAATTAACATGACCATCCTTGGAGGTACACGCGGTTTAGGCAAGTGGCTAGCTGAACACCTGAAAGATGATTTCAACATACGCATTACAAGTCGTGACGCAAGCACTGGAAAACCTGTTGCAGATGAAATGGGTATTGAATACAGCGACAACAACATTGAAGCAATAAAGGATGCAGACATTGTTGTCTTCAGCGTTCCTATAGAATATATGGTAGATACAATTAAGGAAGTGGCTCCACATGCGCCTGAAGGATCCCTCTTAATGGATGTTGCAAGTGTAAAGACAGACCCTGCAGATGCTTTAGAGAAATACGCTCCAGAAAATGTGGAAGTATTGCCATGCCATCCTATGTTTGGTCCAAGAGTTCCTACACTCAAAAGGCAGATTATCGTATTGACCCCTATCGAAAACAGAGCCCCTAATTGGTTGCCTCGTGTAAAGGACTTTTTAGACAAATCAGAGTGTGAAGTTGTAATCACAACACCAAACGAACATGACAAATATATGAGCATCGTCCAAGGCTTAACTCACTTTTCTTATATTAGCCTCGCTTCAACAATAAGGAAGCTAAACATCAATGTCAAGAAATCCAGAAACTTTTCAAGCCCTGTTTATACAATAATGCTGGATATGGTCAGCCGTATAGTCTACCAAAACCCTTATCTTTACTATTCAATACAAAAAAACAACATTGAAACATCAAATGCGAGGGATGCATTGATAAAGGAAAGCATTTACCTATCAAATCTGATTGATGAGGGAAAAGAGGATGACTTTGTCAAATCCATGGTTGAATCAGCAAAGCATTTGGATGGGTATGAAGATGCATTGGCTCGTTCAGACAAAGCAATAAGCATGCTAAGTCAAAAATCAAATATTTTGGAAAAATCAATAGGAAAAGAAGTGGGTTTAAAGCACCACCATTCTGAAAATGTGCATTTGGGTATTGTAAAGGAAGTCACAGCAAAATCCGTAATGCTGGAAACTGCCTACAATACGGAAACTTGTTTAAATCTTTCCAATGTGGATATATTGTCTGAAAATGAAATCTTTGAATGGAAAAAGAACAACTTTAAACTGGAACACTTTGATTTATCTGTGCTGTTTCCTTCAAATTCTGATGAGAAATATTTGATTGAGATGTTTAAAAACATTGTACCGGTCATTGATGTGGAGATTGTTGATGTGTATAATGGCGAACAGATTGGAGATTCACAAACAAGCTATACATTCCGTTACTCATTATTCGAAAGGAAAGAAAAGGATTATGTTGAAGAATTCATTGAAGGAATTGGTGGAATAATAATATAATAATCCATTAAAAAAGATTAGAATATTAATAAAAAGAATGGATAGGAATAGAATAAAAAAGGTTATCAAGAATAGAATTAGTCTAAAAGAGTAAAATTAGTTTTAACTATTTTAAATATCTGTCGACTATATTGCAAATGTTGTCATCTACGCTTAAAATGGCTGTTCTATACTCATCAGTTCTTTTTGCAAACTCATCATAATTGTCCATGACTTCAAAAATCTTTTCATCCAAGTCTTCAAGGTCACATTCGACGGTTGCTCCTTTGAAGATTGATACCATATCATGATATCTGCCCCATTTTACTCTTTTTAAGATCACAACAGGTATATTGCATACCATAGCTTCATGAAGCATCAAACCGTCATTTGTGAGCACTGCAAGGTCAGCAAGACAGAGCAAATCATTTACCCAATCAATGAAGCCTACATTGATGATTTTGGTTTCATCAATATACCTGCATACAGACTCATCTAAAGGATCGCCGCATAAAACAAGATTGTACTTGTCGTTATATCTTGAGAATTGATCAATAGCTTGGGCTGTCTTTTCAAACAATGAGGAACCTGATGAGAAAACGATGGTCGGCTTGTCTTCATCAAATTCGATGGCATCAGGATTTTTCTCTTTAATCTCTTTAGAGTGTTCCTTTAATTTTTCCAATGCCTTGTTCTTATCACCATGAGTGATGTTTTCATTTACAGGAGAGAAAGACTTCACCATATTGTCTGGAATGTCTTCAGCTAAAAACAAGTTGTTTTCAGGCAGAATTATTGGAGTTCCAATATGACTGCAGACTTTAGTGTCAAGTGGAGTAATCAAAAGGCTTACAGTAGGGATTCCCGCTAATTTCGCACCAAGAGCACCAACAATAGCCCCTCCTCCAAGAATTCCCAATTCCAAATCGAATTTCTTGGATTTCAATAGCTTTCTTGTTTGAAAAACACCTCTAACAGCACGAATACCTGCTTTAATGGTGGTCATGATTGTTGCAGAATGGCCTCCAGCTTGTGGTATGATTACCTTATTCCATTCTATATTATTCTTTTTAAACAATAATCCTGGAGCAGACTCATCCAAAGCGATTTCACAATCATACCCTCTTTTTTCGAGTGCATTGTAAACATTCAATGCTGTACCGGCATCTCCTCCTATGCCTCTTCCAGTTACAATGATCAATATCTTTTTCTTGTCCACAGGGATTCCTCTCTTAAAATGAAAAGTGAAAATAAATTGCCAAAATAAAAGTTAGCTTTTATGATTTTCGCATTAGTTATACTTTATATCCATCATATTTTATATAGTTTAAGAAAAATTAATCCAATTAAGGAATGAATACAATTTATTTTTTAAACCTGAAACTTTTGAATAGGGATTAATTTGAATAAATTAATAAAAACTTAATAGAAATGAAGAATAAAGATTAATTCAAGGGATTATTATGAGAAATTGGAAAATAATTGGACTTATATTAATCATCCTGCTTGCTGCTGTTGCAGTCAGCGGTTGCATTGGAGATGACTCAGACTCTGGCTCATCAACACTCAATGTGGATGAAATCAATATTTCAGAAGATGGAACATACGACTCAAAAGAAGAAGTTGCAGCCTATTTAACCACATATCACAAACTTCCTTCCAATTATATCACTAAAAGTGAGGCAAAAGCTCTTGGATGGCATGGTGGAAGCGTAGAGAAATATGCTCCTGGAAAATGCATTGGAGGAGACACATTTACAAATCGTCAATCAATATTGCCTATCACCCATGAGTATAAGGAATGTGATATTGACACTTTAGGAGCATCAAGCAGAGGGCCTAAAAGAATAGTTTATTCAACTGATGACTACGAGGTATACTATACCGGAGACCACTATGCAAGCTTTGAGCATTTGACTTAAATCAAATGCTTTTCATCAAATATTGAAAGAGGCATATTATGGCAAATAAACTATTGGAAAACCGACGACTTAGAAAAAAACTAAGAAAGATGATAGATAACATGAATGAAGTAGTCTTATATGGGGAAGAAATGAAAGAAAATCCTCATGAATACATTAGAGAGAAATTGGATTTCCCTGATTATTACGGTGCAAATCTAGATGCATTATATGATTGTTTAACTGAAATTGATAACAAGATAATCATTATAAAAGACAGCTCTATTCTTGATGAAGACCTGATAGACACTTTTAAAGATGCATCAGTTGAAAACCCCGATTTAAAATTAATTTTAGATTAAATCCTATATAATTTCTATTTTTATATTTAGATTAATATTTTTTAATCTGAATCTTTATTTTTTAAGTTCTGAAAATAAAATAATTCTTATTTTAAAAAATAATAAGGCTAACCCCCTTAAAATTACCAATAATTAAATAATATAAAAAATAAACTTATAATATTATATTGTAATATATATCGAAATAAAATCTCGAAAATACAATTATAATTATCTTAAATTATTTTTAAAACAAAAACTGGTGAAAATATGAGAGTTTTACTTATTCACTCTGATTATATAAAATATCAAGTAAAAAATAAAACTCCAGTAGCTGAAGAAATAGAGGAAGCTCAAAAAGATGGGGCTTTTGATGAAGCTTTGGTTGTCTTCTCATCAATTGAAAAAGAAGATGAGGCTAATCCAAGCGCTATTGTCAAAAATTTAGTTGCTGAAGTTATAAAAACAAATGAAGAAGTCAATGCAGAAAAAGTAGTCTTATACCCTTATGCACACTTATCCTCTTCACTTGGTGCTCCTAAAGTGGCAGTTCAAATATTGAAAGATGCTGAAGCTGCTCTTAAGGAAGAAGGTTTAGACGTATTTAGAGTGCCATTCGGATGGTATAAGGCATTTGAAATTTCATGTAAAGGACACCCATTATCTGAACTTTCAAGAACCATCACTGCTGAGGCTGGTGAAGAAGAGGAAGAGAAAGAAGAGAAGAAACCATCCACTTGGTTAATCTTCAAGGATGGAGAAACCTTTGATCCTAAGGATTACAGCTACGAAAGTGAAGATTTGAAAAAGCTTGTTGCATATGAACTTGGAGAAGGTGCCTCCGATGAAGGAGAGCCTCCACATGTTAAGATCATGAGAGAAAAAGAGTTATGTGACTACGAGCTTGCTTCAGATATCGGTAACCTCAAATGGTATCCTAAAGGCAGATTGGTGCGTGACTTATTGGCTGATTATGTTTACAACTTTGTTGTGGATTTAGGTGCAATGCCTATCGAAACTCCAATCTTCTATGACCTTGCAAATGATGCAATCAGAGAACATGCAGCAAAATTCGGTGAAAGACAATACAAGACTGCCACCAAAAAGGACTTGATGCTTAGATTTGCATGCTGTTTCGGTGCATTCAGAGTTCTCGGAGGATCTTTCCTTACCTGGAAAAACTTACCTGCCAAGGTTTACGAATTATCCACCTACAGTTTCAGATTCGAGAAAAGAGGGGAAGTTGTAGGTCTTAAAAGATTAAGAGCATTCACCATGCCTGATATGCACAGCTTCTGTGCTGACATGCCTCAAGCTCTTGAAGAGTTTGATGCTCAAGTGGACATGTGTGTTCAAACCGGTGTAGACCTTGATGTCAACTATGAAGCAATCTTCAGAGCAACTGAAGAATTCTACAACAACAATAAGGAATGGATGGAAGCAACAGCAAATAGGATTGGCAAACCATTACTCTTAGAAATCATCCCTGAAAGAAAACATTATTGGGATTGTAAAATCGACTTTGCAGCTATCGATTACTTAGGAAGACCTATTGAAAACCCTACCGTACAGATAGATGTGGAAAGTGGTAAAAGATTCGGCATTGAATACATTGATGAAGATGAAAACCCTCAACACCCAATCATCTTACACTGTTCCCCAACCGGAAGTGTGGAAAGAGTAATCTGCAGTCTTCTTGAAAACACTGCAAAAGAAGATGGAAAAGCTCCAATGTTACCGGCATGGCTAAGCCCATCACAAGTCAGAATCCTGCCGATCGGTGAAAAGCACTTAGACTACTCCAATGAATTGGCTGACAAGATTGCAGCAGCTGACATTCGTGTAGATGTAGACAACAGTGATGACAGAGTCGGTAAAAAAATCAGAAACGCTTCCAAAGAATGGATTCCTTACATTGTTGTAATCGGTGACAAGGAAGTTGAGACTGACAATTATAATGTAACTGTAAGAAAGACTGGTGAAAAGGTTGACATGACTGCAGATGAGCTTATCGCAGCAGTTAAGGAAGAAACCGAAGGAATGCCTTTCAGAAGACTTCCATTACCAAGAAACGTTGCAGAAAGAATTAATTTCAAATAAGAATTTTCAAATTTAATAAGTTGATTATTTCAACTTATCTATTTTCTTTTTTTAATTTTTCACTTATTCTAAAATTATTTTTATACATTACTTCTCATTATAAGAGACTATTTTATCAAAAATTTAAATTACTTAACTATATATTATATTAAAATCATAAATTATAATTGTATAAATATTTACCATATT
>JADLKP010000283.1 GCA_016838945.1 Methanobrevibacter sp. | reverse complement strand
ATATTAAAGAATATTTAAGAATTATAAAAAGGGAATATTAAAAAAGAATATGAAAAATAAAAAAAGAAATTAAAGAAAAAATACTTAAAATGAATTAAATTAAGCTATTTTTTCAATTTTTATAGGACCATCGTTTTCTGTGTAATACATTACATAGGTACCTGGTTCCATTCCTTCGTTTTGACCTGTTTCATTTTCAGAAACAACAAAGGTTTGCTTATGCAATACATCTCCAGGGTCTACTGAAGAGGAATTGGTAGCGTTAGCATTAGCATCTTCTATTGCAGTATCGTTTTTAGCTGTCGCATTATCTGTAAGATTTGTCTGATTATCAGCTACAGTCACATTGACATCCTCTGTAACATTGGTGTCATTGGCAGTTAAATTTAAATCAGCGAAATCTCCATTAGGCACTAAGTTTAATGCAACAAAACCAACTACAATTATAGCAATCAATGCTACAATAAGACCTATTAGTTTTTTATTCATTGAACCACCTTTTACAAATATGATTTATTAATTAACTATTTTATTAACTAATCAATGAATTAACTAATCCATGATTAACCAATTTGTAGATATAAAAATAGATATTAATCTTTTAGAATAAAATACTTTCTATAATTTTATGATAAATAGAAAAATAATGATGAAAGATACTACTTTTCTGCAACATTCTCATCTTTTCTTTCATATACGAACTTAGGAACAGCTTGCTTAAAAGGATCAAATGTCTCTGGATTCTTGACTTCCACACATTTCATGCTTACTTTAGAGTGAAGAGAACTTGGAAGTCTTAAGATTCTCTTTAAGTCAATGGTTACCTTTGCGTCAATTGTTGCCAAATTGACCCTTGCCATTGCATTTACCATATCCTTATATCTTCTTGGGCCGATGTTCTGCTTGAATGAACCCCAATCGTCATCATAAAGATAATCCCTATGCTTAACCAAATCCTTCATCAGACGGTTATTTATTCCATCAAGTTTCTCATCTCCTCTCAAATGAAGGATATTGTATTTGACCTTTTCTGTAAACACTGCTGGATATGCTATCGGAATGGAAAAGTGCTCTAGATTATATGGCTTTCCTCCAGGCATGATGTTTGGATATTCTGCCTTTGGAACTTCAGCACCTGCAACATACTTCAACACTTCCCCTCTCAAGTCACTGTCTGCCTCCATCATTACAGGATCAAGTATCCTTATGTGGAATCCCCTTCCAGAATAGATTAGATGAATATTCTTAAGGCCTAAATCACCTTTTAATGTATCCAACATTATATTTACTCTTTCAAGAGCTTCACCTAAGCATATCTCACAAACTCCATCACAGTTGCATGAGCGTATAGGCAAGTCCTTAGCATCAATGTCAAAGATGTATTCTGCCTTTTCCCATCCTCCACGATTATGTGGATTTGCATAAAATGCTACAGAGATGTATGCCGCAAAAGGAGTCTTGGTTCTTAAAAATCGTTTAAGGGCAGTTGTACCGAAAAATACCTTGTATCTGTCATTAGGACCATGGCCCAAATGGTCAAAACCAAATTCCCTTTTGGTGATTCCTTCGGATATGAAGTCTGGAATGTCCTTTACAGACCATTCCTCCCTATAATATCTCCTTCTCTCCTGAATGCTTGATGGACCAAACATGAAATCACCAAATCAAATAGAATCATTATATATAAATAAGTTTTTTATAAAATCAAATAAATACTAAATATAAGTAAAAATATTTATGATTTATATAATACTTATAATTTATTATGGGCCTTAAAGGGACAAAATCATATTTAAAAAAATGAGATTTAAGAAGGGTTAAAATCAATATTTAAAAAAGAGAATGAGGGTTATCATGTTAAGTGAAGAGGAACTTAGAAGATTGATAGAAAGCTTAACAGTTAGGGAGATCATTGAACCAGCATTGGATAATTGGATTCCCTATGAATCAACAGGAAAGACAATCATCAACTTAAAGACAGGAAAAATAGTGGGAATAGGATTAAACCACAACGAATTGCTTGATATGAATCACGACAATGACCATATTGAGATTTATAAGATTGAAGCAGAAGAAGACCTGTTTGATGAGGAAGAGCTTTTGGAAATGGAAGAGTATGAAAAATTCATTGAATTCAAATCCGAAAAAGAGGATAATGATGAATATTACGATGATTATGACCCAGAATTGCTGAATGAATTCTGTGAAATCGAATCAATCGATAAAAAGGAAAGGCAAATTAGAATCTTGATAGAAAACTATGAAGAGTATCATTTTAACAATTTTGAAGAGTTTGAACATTCAATAATATTAAAATACTATGATGAAGATGATTATGCTTATTAATCATTTCAAAAAA
>JADLKP010000282.1 GCA_016838945.1 Methanobrevibacter sp. | reverse complement strand
ATAATAAGTTATTTCTATTATAGAAAATAATTTAGTAGGATGATTTATTTTATTTATTTTTATTATTAATTTATTCATAAGTATTTTTAAAATTAAATTCTTATTATAATTTTCATGCTTATTAGTTAGAGTGAGAAAAATGAAGTTTTTTGAACATAGTGCAAAAAAAGTTTTTGAAAGTGAAGGAATTAAAATTTTAGAAGGACATGTTGTATATTCTCCTGAAGAGGCAATGGAAGTCGCTACTGAATTCGGCAGACCTGTTGTACTCAAATCTCAAGTTCTCGTTGGTGGAAGAGGTAAAGCAGGAGGTATTAAGTTTGCAGATAACCCTGGTGAAGCATTCCAAATCGCTAATGACTTGTTAAAATTGGAAATCAAGGGCGAAAAAGTAAAACACTTGCTCATTGAAGAAAAAGCGAATATTCAAAGGGAATTCTTCTTAAGTGTTTCAAATGACAGAGCTAACAGAACTCCAATTATCATGGCAAGTGCTGAAGGTGGAGTTGAAATCGAAGAATTGGCTAAGACATCACCTGAAAAAATCATCAGATACAATGTCCACCCATTAAAAGAGTTCTTGCCTTATGAAGCTCGTGAAATAGCTCGTAAAATGGGTGTAGGTTCTGAATTGGTGTCTAAGATCGGAGACATTATCTGGAAGCTCTATAACGTTTATGATAAATATGATGCTGAAGTTGCTGAAATCAACCCTCTTATCTTAACTGATGATGGTTTGATTGCAGCTGATGCAAAATTGGAAATTGAAAATGATGCTTTATTCCGTCATCAAGATCAAGTAAAGCAAAACAGATTCAAGAAAAAGGAGTTTGCATTTGTAAAGCTTGATGGTGACATTGCAGTCATTGGAAATGGTGCAGGATTGACCTTAACTGGTATGGATATGGTTACCCTATTCGGTGGAAAACCAGCCACCTTCTTGGATATAGGTGGTGGAGCATCTGATGAATCCATTAAAAAAGCTTTAAATTTGGTTTTAAACTATCCACCAGTAAAAGTGGTATTCCTTAATGTTTTAGGCGGTATTACCAGAGCTGATGATGTTGCAAGAGGTGTAATTGCAGCATTGGATGACAATAAATGGGATGTAAACATTGTAACAAGACTTACCGGTACCAATGAAGAGGAAGGTCAAAGATTACTGGAAGAAGCAGGCATCCCTTATGAAATTTCCCTTGAGGAAGCCGCTAAAAAGGCTGTTGAATTATGTGAAGAGATTAAAGCACAAGAAGCTAAATAACTCTTCTCTTTATCTTTTTTACTTTTTTTAATATTTTTCAATTTTTCACATATGATGTTTTAATATTTTTCTATTTTTTCTATGACAATTTTTTAAAATTAGGTTATTCTAATAAAACAACTCTGCTGACTTCTGCTTCTTTTGTAAGTTCCCTGCCTGTTTTATCAGCTATTTCTTGAGCAAAATCACGAACCTCCTGATGTGATGGCATATTGTCAAGACTTAAACGTTTTCTGGAAGACCCTACAAACATGTATGCTTTCACTTCAACGAATTTTGGGTTTGCCTTATTGATCAGTTCAGCATATTCCTCAGTGTTAATCATGTTTTTGCCCTTAACTGAAGTGATCCGAATTGCTGTTCTGCTGTCAAAACTGTTCATCAGTTCAAGTGTCTTGTTTAAATTGCTCCAACCATCATTTATTTGAGGGTTGCATAACTCCTTATACACTTTCTCGTTAGGTGCGTCCAAGGAAACATATAGTTGAGTTGGTTCGCTGTCAAGGTTTCCAAGTTTTTCCCAATACATTCCATTGCTTACCAGGAATGTTGTGAAATCCTGTCTGTGGAATTCAGCTATAAGCTCATCGATTTCAGGGTATAATGTTGGTTCTCCAGCAAGTGAAATCGCTGCGTTTGTTGGCTTTTTAGATTCCTCAAGCTTTTTCCTGTCAACCTTTTTGTTTCCACCAAATCCGCACAACAGATTGTTCTGTGCCTTAATGGCTCCTTCAATGATTGTTTTAGGATCATCATATTCCCCTTCCCATTCTGTTCTTGTTTGACTAAGGTCTCTCCAACAGAAAGAACATTTTTGATTACAGAATGGCACGGCAGGTGACATCTGGAGGCATCTATGTGATTTGACACCATAAAACTGTTCCTTATAGCATACTCCTTCATTCACCATGCTTTTTCTAGTCCAGTGACATGTCTTGACGGCAGCATGGCCATGTTCGCCAACAAATCTGTAACCGCTGTATTCCAATTTTGCCTGTTCTTCTTTAGTAAATGTCATGATAATCCTTTAGCAATTTTTGTTAATTTAAAATGATTTAACTTAGAATAATTTAAGTATTTCTTTTGTAATTTTTGATAATTAAAATAATTTAAATAT
>JADLKP010000281.1 GCA_016838945.1 Methanobrevibacter sp. | reverse complement strand
TTTAAAAAGCTTTAAACAATTTTATTATTAATTTATATTTAATTTTTATTTATTATGTGATAACATGCATGAAGTGATTATTTCAGAAAAACCGAAATCTGCTGAGAAGATAGCAAAGGCTCTCTCTTCAAAAGCCAAAAAGAAAAAACATGGTAAGATCAATTACTGGGAATTTGAAGAGAATGGTAAAAGGACAACTGTTCTATCTGCAGTTGGTCACCTTTACTCTTTGACATCTGCCAGTTCAAGAGACAGGTTAGGTTTTGATTTAACATGGGTTCCAGCATATGAAGTAGAAAGGAACAGCGGATATGTTAGGGATTATGTTTATGCAATTAAACAGCTCTCTAAAGATGCAGATAAATATGTTCATGCTTGCGATTACGATGTGGAAGGTACCTTAATAGGATATAATGCTTTAAAATATGCTTGCGGTAACAATGCTGAGGCAAAGGCATCCCGTATGAAGTTTTCCACATTAACCAAAAAGGATATTGTGGACGCTTATGATCATATGATTGATATTGACCCTCACCAAGTGGACAGCGGTATTGCAAGGCACATGCTGGATTACTACTTCGGTATGAATATTTCCTCTGCTTTGATGGATGCAGTAAGATTCACCAGCTACAGGCGCATCAGCTTATCTGCAGGACGTGTACAAACCCCTACATTATCCATTTTGGTGGATAGGGAAAAGGAAATTCAGGCATTCGTACCGGAACCTTATTGGCAAATCAAGGCAAAATCTGATTTTGACATTATAGCAAACCATGTTGAAGATAAGATCTTTGATGAAGAAAGGGCTAAAAGAATATTTAAGGAATGTCAAGGTGCTGATGCAACTGTAACCGGTGTAAAGGTCAATGAAACCGTCAGAAAGCCACCTATACCATTTAACTTAGGAGGCTTGCAATCTGAAGCACATACAGTATTTGGATTTTCACCTAAAAGGACTCAAGTTGCAGCTCAGAATCTATATGTTGGAGGATACACTTCCTACCCACGTACCTCATCCCAAAAGCTTCCTGAATCATTAGGATTCAAGGAAATCTTTGCAGGTCTTGCTAAAGACGAAGAGTTTAAAAAGCATATCTTTGACTTGCCGGCTACATTGAAGCCAAATGAAGGTAAAAAGGATGATGCAGCGCACCCTGCTATTCACCCAACTGGCGTATTGCCATCTAACTTATCTCCTGATGAGGCAAAGATCTATCGTTTAATCGTTTATAGGTTCATAAGCGTTTTCTCTGAAGATTCCAAATTGGAAACCATGAAAGTGAACTTGAATGTAAACAATGAAAAATTCACATTCACAAGAAAAAGAGTTTCCCATGAAGGATGGCTCAAACATTATCCGTTCAAAAAGCAAGAGGCTGATGAGTTCCCTCCACTTAAGAAGGGAGATTTCCTAAAGATTCATAAGATCATTTCAGAGGAAAAGGAAACCAAACCTCCTGCAAGATATAATGAGGCTTCCCTCATCAAGGAATTGGAAAAAAGAGACCTTGGAACAAAGGCTACCCGTGCAGACATCATTGCCAAATTATACGACAGAAAGTATATTGACGGCAAGAAGATTGAAGTCAAGCCATTAGGTGTTCATATAATCGATACCTTAAAGCAGTATTGTAAAAACTTGACCAGCGAAGAGTTGACCCGTGAGTTTGAAAAGGAATTGGAAAGATTGGAAACCGATAAGATTACCAAAGAGGAAATTCTTGCAAATGGTGAAAGGGAAGTCAGGTCAATTCTCAAGGATATTGACAACAACCAAAGGGAAATCGGTACCAAGCTTTATGAATCCTATCAAGAATCCAATATCATTGGTGACTGCAGCTGCGGTGGAAAATTGCTTAAGAAATATTCCAAAAGGAATAAGCAAACATTTATTGGATGTTCCAAGTTCCCTCAGTGCAGAAACACTTATTCCTTGCCTAAAGGTGCAAATATCTTGAAATCCACATGTCCTACCTGTGGATTGCCTATGATTTCCATAAAGAAAAAAGGTCAAAAGGGACGTGAACATGTTTGCCTTGATCCAAATTGTGGTAAGGAAGTCAGCAAAAGACGTGCTCCGGAAGTTGTTGGAACTTGCCCAGAATGTGGAAGAGACTTATTGAAACGTTCAGGTAGGTATGGTGACTTTGTAGGATGCAGTGGTTTCCCACAATGCAGATTCACTTGTCAAGTAAAGGATTTGGACAATTTAGGAAAAGAAAAAGCAGAAGCTAAAGAGAATAATTCAAAATAGCTGCTTAATTTAAATAATTTGCTTTTTTGATTATTTTTCTTTTATTTTTTATTTTTTTTAATTTTATTTTTTTATTTTCATTATTTTGACTATTTTTATACTTTTTATATTTTTTTTATTCACTATTTTCACTAT
>JADLKP010000280.1 GCA_016838945.1 Methanobrevibacter sp. | reverse complement strand
GCGGGAAATGCACGTTTTCAAAAGGACAATTCCAAATAAAACCCCCGCCCGGCGCATAGCCGCGGAACGTTAGCGGTCAGCATACAACGACCCTGCATCAAAACAAAATACTTAACGACACAGACATTATGAAAGCAAGATTAATTACATTGATTTTTGTACTATTTGCAACGACTTCATTTGCTCAAAGTACATCGGAAGCTCCTCGCCAAAATATTTCTACAGATAGTACTGTTGTGTACCGGCTCTTTGCTACAAGAAACACCTATAATTTTATCAAATTAAACACAAGAAATGGACAAATGTCACAAATTCAATGGGGTACAGAAAGCAAATATCGGTTTGAAACTACACTGTCAGACATTTCACTGGTAACTAAAGAAGAAGAAAAAAATGGCAGATTTTTTCTTTATCCAACAACAAACGCATATAACTTCATTCTACTCGACCAAATAGATGGCAGAGCGTGGCAGGTACAATGGTCAATAGACGAAAAAGACAGAATGGTTCTTCGTATATATTAAATTTCCAATTGGCAAATTTGCCAATTGGAAATTTAATTTTATCTTTGCTACATAACTTCTAAAAGTGGCGGCAACACCATAAATACGGCAACAAGAATTATGATACAAGCAAGATTTGTAGATGACTTTATTATTGAGGTCATTGCACAAGATGGAGAAAAATTCACTTGGAACACTTATTTTCCAACTCCAAAAACAGACCAACAATACTACGCTGAAAGATTAGCATATTATTTTCAAAAATATTATGAAGATAATATGGGATACAGTACAGGTATGAGTATGCAATATTGGGTTTGGATACAAATGAATTATTACGAAGGACTCGGAATTAATGGCGGAAAAGGTGACAGAGATGATGAGAGAATTTTACTTCATCAAGAAAGAGTAAAAATAGGAGCAAAAATCCGTGAATTGCGGAAAGAAAAAAATATTGAAGCAAAAGCGCTTGCTCAAATTGCGAATATAGATGCAGCTAATCTTAGTCGTATTGAACAAGGACGTTATTCTGTTGGTATAGATATACTTTCTAAAATCGCTTTAGCGCTTGGAGCTAAAATTGAGTTAGTTGATTTCGTTGAATCTAAAAAATCATAAAACTATGGTCAATGTAAATCACTTTGAAAAAGAATGCGACTGCATATATAAAGGCGAGCAATACTCCGTTCGTGATAATGGTGCTGTATTACGACACACTCCTACAAACAAACGAACACGACCCACAGACAACAATTGGACTTTTGGCAAACTAAACAGCAAGACAGGTTATTTAGAAGTTGCTTCGGTTCGTATTCATAGAATAGTTGCAACTGCATTTCACGGAGAACCACCAACAAATGAACACGTTGTTGACCACATAGACACGAACAAACAAAATAATCGTCCTGACAATTTACGTTGGCTAACAAGATTAGAAAACGTTTTACTTAATCCTATTACCGCAAGACGTATTGAAATTATTTGTGGAAGCGTTGAAGCATTTCTTGCCAACCCTTCGCAATTCCGAGAAAAATTCCAAAATCCCGATTATAAATGGATGACAACAGTAAGTGCCGAAGAAGCACAGACAAGTAAAGAAAGATTATTGACTTGGGCAAAAAGTGACAAACCATTACAAGGTGGTTCTTTGGGAGAATGGATTTATAATCGAAGTGTTCCAAGTCAAATTACTGACATTGTTGAAGAAGAATTAGTGTTTATAAATTCTCTAACTCCAAATGCTATTCAAAAAGTCCGAAATTGGAAAACTCCAAGTGAATTTCCTTGTTGTCCACAAGACAACTATCCTAATCCAATAGCCGACTATACAGCAAATTTAGAAGTAGGTAATGTGTTTTCTCGAAATCAATATACGAGTTCAATTATTGAACGTTTTGCAATTTCCAATGATGAAAACACATTGTGGATTATGTGCAAAAGTGGTGATGAGAACCCAATAAAACCTTATTCTTTAGCAGAAGTAACCTATCAAAATAATGCTTTTGTACATAATAGTCTTGGGACTTTTTTCGAGAAAGACGGAGCAGACAAACAGTTTACTCTTGCACAAGGATTTGAATGGACAGGAGTTGATACAATTGATGACTATTGTTAAAATGAATATAAACAAAAATGCCGAACCGCTAACAAGGTATTGCCAAAAGCGGGGCTGAACGACTTCGATTGGACATTTGTGCAAGGTTCAACATTCATTCTTCGATTGAACTTTTGTGCTAAAAATCCCCGCCTTCGGCAATACCCAGAACGTTAGGCTCAAGGCAGAAAAAGAAACATGCAACTAAAAAATATCAATTATGGATTTTGAACCAATACCGTATTTTTATGATTCCATAGATAGAAATGCGATAATAGTAAGACCAAAAAAACCTTTTTACGATTG
>JADLKP010000279.1 GCA_016838945.1 Methanobrevibacter sp. | reverse complement strand
ACTTTGTATGGTGTTTAAGTATCAATGACTATGTTAAACTCAAAGGAACAAAATTATTGTGTATAAGCCAAATTTTCAGAGATGGGAAAGGCCCCTTTATAAACCAACCTTCACCCCTTAAAGATACAGGACCATCAAAATTAACGAAGTCTCATATTCTGTTTGCACTCAAAAAAAATGAGAGAGGTATAAAAGCAAATGAACGCCAACGTTCTTAATTATATAGGGCTGTTACCAAGCATTTTTTATTTTAAATTCAATATATACTCCGTTATGGTCAGACATATATTTTCCGTCTTCTGTAAAATGATCCCATGCCCCAACTGAGTATTCTTCAAAATCATTTATCAACGAATTTGAGATACAAATGTGGTCAATGTTATTGCGAATTTTTCCTCTTCTTGGGTCTATCGTCAAAAAATTGGTTGAAAAGTCAATTTCTGTGACGCATGTTAAATCGTTCTTTTTCAGCAAATCAGTTAATATGCTCCGGACTCTTTTTGTACCATAACCCTGGTTGTTGAATCTTGATTGATTAAAATCTCCGATTACAAATAATGGGCAGTCTTTTGTCTTTATCCTTTGCCAATCCTCACTCTGCTTGTACAAATCTTTCTCATGGTACTCCCATACTTTATAATTAAGGTTTCCATATCTTACCCCTGATACACCTGCCATGTGATAGGGAATTATCGTGCCATATACTATTACCTTCCCGAAAGGCGTTTTTATCTTGGCGCAAACAGTCCTGTAATTGTCAAACGTTTTAATTTCCTCTACTATTTCCCATTTCGACCAAATCGTAACCCATTGTTCATCCGGCGTTCTGTCATATGATAAAGTGCTCGTAGAATAGGGGAATGAATCTGAGAGATTTACAGCATTAGATGTTTCTGTTAGAACTATTATGTCTGTGTTTAGCTCTAAAATATTTGAAATGACCAAATTCGTTTTGGTTGTATTTTTTTTGGGCCTCTCAATATTCCAATTTGATATTTTAAAAATCTTCTCTCTTAAATTTCTTTTTCATTTTTGTTCCTATGCCAAACAAAGTTGATATTTTTTGTCAAACTCGAAACTGTTCTACAAATAGAGAAGGTTACACGTATAGGCTGTACTTACAAAAAAGGGTAGCTTACACTCCAGCAATTATATTCACAGTATTTCTTCTTTTAGTATTGAAATAGATTCTTCAAGAGATGTGGATTCTATTTCTATTTCATGACCGGTTATTTGTTGATTTGTTTTAGGATAAAAGGCTCTCCGGGTGCTAAAAGAGCAATTCGTTCCGGATTATCTACTAATTTCCTCAACTCCTCTGGGTCTCCATTGAATGGCGGGAAATCGGGAGCATCTACCGAACCCCAATGATGCAATAAAAGAGGTGTGTCTGGATAGGTGTTTGCCAATTTTACAGCACCTTCCAGAGTGAAATGCCATTCACTATCTGAAAAATCGAGAAGGATGGCATCAGGTGTTGGCATTTTTAGATGTTCGGGCATCAGTCTCGAATCTCCCGGTGCCCAAACAGTTCCGTCAGCTGTTTCAATAAAAAAACCTACACAATCTTCTTGTTTCGAATAGCGACCTTCGTTCATTTCAGGAGAAGCGTTTTGCCAAGCATGATCGGCTGGTGTTAACGTAACCTTGAGTGCCCCAATGTTAAATGAATCTCCAATATTATGACCAAATGAAGGCAACCCATTTATTTTCATTAATGAATCAACATAATTGGTGGAATGAAATTCCTTGGTTACGGAATTTAAATCTGCACAAGTCTGTTTACAGTAATGGTCGTTATCACTATGGGTGATTAAAACAGCATCTAAATTGGGTACTTCACCGGCTTTAATTGGAAACTCTATCATTATTGGCATATCAAAATCTCCAAGCAAAGGGTCTATCATGATTGTTGTTCCTCTGCTATTCATTAAAAAGCCTGACATCCCTAACCACCTTAGCGTTGTGTGGTCTGATTCTTCAAAAGCTTCTTTTCCAAATGTTTGGGTGGGAGGTGCTTTTGCCTGATATTTTTTTTCACTCTTAAGTTGGCTGTTGTCGGTATTTTCTTTTTTTGCTTGTTGGCAGGAAAAGGTCAACAAGATAATTCCAACTATTGTTAGTACTTTATTCATAGTATTTTCCTTTTCAATGTTTCGTATATCGGTTCTCGTTCGTACAGCTTGCCGAAGGGTTCATTTATCCTCATTGTAAAGATTTAAACAATCTGATTTAGTGTTGTTTATTTGTCCTATTAAGTTTAAAACTCAAAGTTAATAAAAAATGTAAATAGAATGTTGAAAAATCATCTTTTTACTTGTATGAGTTACTTCCTGTTACCTTCCCTATTTGTTGGACAGTGCTGAGTTAAACAAAATAATTATCTTTGTTTGGCATAGGAACAACCA
>JADLKP010000278.1 GCA_016838945.1 Methanobrevibacter sp. | reverse complement strand
TGGTGCCATAGCTCAGTTGGTAGAGCAAAGGACTGAAAATCCTTGTGTCCCCGGTTCGATTCCTGGTGGCACCACAAAAAAGAACACCTGGATATTTGATATTCAGGTGTTTTTGTTTTTATAGTCCCCGTAAGTAAACAACCGCTTTTTCCCGTTTATCTGTTTGTTTTCTATGTTTTGGTAAACCGAGATGTAAACCAATTAACAACATGAATGCAACAGTTAACGTACTATGTTACAAGTCAAAAACTTTATCCAACGGAGAACATCCCTTAATGATTTGTGTCTCTAAAAACGGTAAAAGAACATACAAAAGTCTCGGTGTATCAGTAAATCCATTACATTGGGACTTCAAAAAGAATAAACCTAAGCGCAATTGTCCGAACAAAAAACAGATTGAAAATCTTATTGCAGAGAAACTTAAAACCTTTAATCAAACCATTTTAGAACTGAATTCAAAACAGAAAGACTACACATCAGATTCGTTGGTAGATAAAGTCGAAAAACCGTTTAAATTGAAGACCGTAAATGATATTTTTCTTGAGCAAATTGAGTTTTTAAAGATCTCCAAAAGAAAAAGATACGCTGAATCCTGTAAAACAGTTCACAACTCAATGATAGAATTCAATACACATTTGAATATCTATTTTTCAGACATCGATACCATTTGGTTAAAAAAGTACGAAGCATGGCTAAGAAATAAAAATCTTGCTGAAAATACGATTGGAATTCGTTTTCGTACTTTAAGAATGATGTACAATGTAGCAATAGAAGAAGAATGTGTAAATCCGGACATGTACCCTTTTCGATCTTACAAGGTCTCCAAACTACAGGAAGAGACTGCTAAAAGAGCCTTAACAAAATCCAACATAAAACGAATTATCAATTATGAAGCAAGCAACGAAAGAGAGCAATTATCCCTTGACATTTTTATATTCTCTTATCTTATGGGTGGAATAAATTTTGTTGATATTGCTTCACTGATAAAAGACAATATTGTTAATAATCAACTTGTTTACACACGTAAAAAGACCAACAAACTTATAAAGCTACCCATACACCCGACAGTTTATGAATTGATAGAGAAATACCATAATCCCGAAAATCCTTATCTTTTTCCCATCTTATTTCTGTACCATAAAACCGAACAACAAAAGGCAAACAGAGTACATAAAATAATAGGGAAAACTAATAAAGATTTAAAAGCAATCGGGGAAGCATTAAATTTACCAATTAAATTAACTACCTATGTAGCCAGACATTCTTTTGCAACAGTCTTAAAACGCAGTGGAGTGAAAACATCTGTGATTAGTGAATCTTTAGGTCACAGTTCCGAAAAAGTTACTCAATACTATTTGGATAGCTTTGAGAATGATAAACTAAAGGAAACCATAAATTATTTATTATAGAAACGTCGGTATCTATAAATATTGGATGCTTTTCGAAATAGGGATAATTTTTAAAAATGGACATATATAGGCTTTTATTTTTGAAAATTTTCCCCTATTTTTACAATCAAATAAGAAGAATATTATGAGCAATATTTTAAACTCTAAGGATGTAAAACACATCTTAATCAACCAAAACGAGTATCTAATTGATGTTTTTAAAAGAGAAGGATTTGAGTTAGATGCAATTCCTACCAATTGTATTTTTAATAAAGTTCTCCCGGGTTTGGGAGCTACTTATAGCGAAATTAAAGCAAAAAGAAACTCAATAATAATTGAACCAAATGTACCCGTAATTAAAGGGAAAACAGATAAAAATGATAAATTGCTCGGTATCTATGAGGGTGTTACAGATAACAAAATAAAGAAATATTTGCTCGATAAAGATTTGAAATATAAAAAAATACTATGTACTCCAGAAAGTTACTTAAAGGTTCGTAAAATAGCCAAAAACAATAACATCAATTTATTTGAGAACTATTTTTGTTTGTTTGATGAATGCGAGAAAGTTATCCAAGACATAGATTATCGGGAACAAATTTCATCACCGATTGAGGATTTTTTTTCGTTTAAAAGAAAGGCTTTTGTTTCAGCTACTCCATTACAAGCGAGACATCCAAAATTTAAGGAACAAAATTTTTATCTGCTTCAAATACAGCCTTCTTTCGACTACAGAAAAAATATAACACTCATTACTACTAATAATTTTCATGATTCTATCTCAAACTATTTTGAAAAGTTCGAAGATAGTCCGTGCTTATGTGTTTTCTTCAACACCACAAACGGAATTTATAAACTAACTCACTACTGTCCAAAGAAATTTTCTCAGACATGATTTAAATTATTTTATATTAATGCATTACGCGAATAAAATTTTTCCGGGATTTGAATTTATACTTTTGCAAATAGTATTGCAAGAGATAGAAATCATGAATCAGGGAAAGACCGTATTCGCTCAGATAAT
>JADLKP010000018.1 GCA_016838945.1 Methanobrevibacter sp. | reverse complement strand
AAAATATAAAAAATAAAAAATAATCATATATTTTAAAAAGTAATAAAAATTTTTAAAAAAATAATTAAAAAAAATGATAAAAAAATAGATAAAAAAATTAAAAAATAGTAAAAAGAAATTTAAAAAAATAATTAAAAAAATAGATAAAAAAATAGATAAAAAAATTAAAAAATAATATAAAGAAATTTAAAAAAATAATTAAAAAATTATAGTTATTTATGGAATAATCTTAAGAAAGATTTAGGTAATTTTCCCATATATGCTGCAATTGCAATTACAAGCAAAATAACACCAAATAAAATGAAGATGAGATTATATGGCATTAAGAGGAATGTAATACCTACCAAAACAAAGATTAACCCGTCAATGAAAATAGCTGCCTTAGTCCAGCTAGGTTCAAAAACAGACATTGCCAGTGTCCATCCAACTACAATAATCACAACGCTTGAAGCTATGATATCATAAGTCACTGGGTTTGCATCATAATAATTCCATAATCCTAAAACCATTAGGATAACTGAAAAAACTAGTAGAATAATTGACTTTTTTGTAATTCTCATAGTATCAACTTAAATTTTTTTTTATCATCAGTTATATCAATATCAAATAATTATTATTTGTAAATGACTAATTCTTCAATAGGTTTTCTAGGAGTGTCTCTTGGATCTGCATTTCCATAACCTAATGGAGTGAATAATACAGGTTCCCATTCATCATCCAAAGCCAAGAATTCCCTTGCCTTATCAGGTTTGAATGCTGCAATGAAACAAGTGTTCAATCCGACATCTTCAGCTGCAAGAATCATATGAGTCATTACAATGGTTGCATCAATATCTGCAATGTTCTTGTCATCATATTTTCTGGTCCATGCCTTTTCCTTTGAAGCGACTACACAAAGAACGAGTGGAGCTTGTGTAAACCAGTCAGGACTGTAGATTCCTTTCAATTCTTCCTTATACTTTTTAGTGTCAATTACAATAACCTTAAAAGGCTGGAAGTTAACCCCTGTTGGAGCAAGCTGAGCAGCTTTCAATATATTATCCAATTTCTCTTGCTCAACTTCCTTGTCTTCAAAGCCTCTCATACTGTATCTTTTTTCAATTACATCAAAAAATTCCATTTTTATTTCTCCATCATATAATAAAAAGATTAATCATCAATATTCTTATTTTTAAAACCTTCATAAACGATATTTTCCAAATCACAGAAACGTCTGAATTTCTCTTCCTCTTCCATTTCCTCATGTGCATGAGCAACCAGTCCAGGAAGTCTTCCAATCATGAAGATGCCTAAACCTAAAGAGCTGTCAAAGCCCAAATCGGAAAGCAAACCTGCATTTGCACCATCAACATTCAAGCAAATTCCTTTTCTTTCAGATAATATGCTTTCGATAACAAGTGCCAATTTTGTATGTGGGCCAATGGATGATTCCAATATCGCCAAATCCAATAGCCTGACTGCACGAGGATCCTTATCATGATATCTATGGCCATAACCCGGAATTCTTTCAGATTCTGACTCATACTTATCTACAATTTCAATTGCTTTTCTTGCTATTTTATTATTAATATCCTTATCCTCAGTCTCTTCAAGATTCAATGAACTTATGGATTCCTGAAATAACTCCATAGCCTTTTCTATAGCCCCAGCATGGTTTTTACCAAAGGACAATAAACCACCTGCAACAGCATTGTTGATGTTTGCACCTGAAGATGCAATAAGTCTTGCAGACTGTGTACTTGGAGGGGTGACCCCATGATCACAGAATGAAACCAATATATGATTAAAGATTTTGGATTCACTCTCATCAGGCAATCTTTCCATAAGAATCAAAAATACCATTTCAGCAAAACTGAGATTTGTAATCAAATCTTCCTGATTATAACCTCGGGTAACCAATTCGTTAGGTTTAACATCAGTTATCTTAGTTTTAATGCTGTTTTCAGGAAATTTAAAACCATTTTTAGTAGGTTTCAGATTATCGTTCATAATATTCTCCTAATAATCAAATAATCTAAAAATTTAAATAAATAATCTAAATCTAAAAATTTAAATAAATAATCTAAATCTAAAAATTTAAATAAATAATCTTAATTAATCTCAATATAATTTAATTTTTTCTAATATATAATCCTATTTTAATTTACTTGAATAGCTAAAACTCAAAGCTTGAAACTCTCGGCTCTACAAAACATGCTGGTCTTGTAGCCACTATTCTCACTCCACTTGCCCTTTGGGAGCCAACATTAACAAAAGAGCCAAGTACAGTTGTCTTTCCACCAAGCCCTAAAGGGCCAATGTTTGTCTTGTTTAACTCTTCGGTTATGCATTTCTCTATTTCAGACTGATTGCTTAAATTGCCATGAGCCATAGCCCTCAACATCAATGCATTTGCCTCAAAGTGGGTTCTTCCAACTCCAATAGTTGGAATTGAAGGTGTGCATCCTAACATAGCCAAAGATTCCTTTAACCAATCCAATGCTTCAGAGAATACAATATTTGAGTCCCTTTTATGAAAAACCCGATAAGTCTTTGCCCTTATTTCAGGACCTCCACCTTCAAGAAGAATAGTGACCTTTATCTTATCATCATCTACGCCAATCATTCTCCCATAAGTGGATTCATCTTTTTGCTCTATTAAAAATGAAGCAGGCTTCATCATATTGGACTCATTGTATAAACCTTGTGATTGCTCAATACGTCCTATATCATTTCCTTTAACCGCCATTGGCCTTCCTGGAAGTTTATCCAGCCCTTGGGCAATACCCTTATTAATGTCATTGAAAAAGCTTTTAGGAATTTCCCTATTCTTGCCAATTTCGATTAGAACATGTGGAATTCCAGTATCATCACATAATGGAAGCTTATTCTCTTTAGCGACCTTAAAGTTTTCAATCATCTGTTCCAAAGCCCAAACTGCATTTTCATTATCAAGTTCCTTTTCCAATTTCAATGCATTTTCGTAGGCAATCAGTCTATCTTCACTATATGAACTTCCTGCACCCACAACTGCATTTTGAACCTTTTCAATCAAATCCATAGTATCAACAAAATTCTAATTTGAATATACGATTTAAAATCAAATTTTATTATAATCTGCTCATTGTAGCTTCAGGATAATGCCTTTCAATTAAATCTCTAATCAAGGCAACCTGCTTTGCTCTTTGACGAGCCTCTTTTTCAGTTGTGTCCCAACTGTGATGCTTTGCAACAGAACCTCCAGTCTTCAAATACACAGGGCTTGCCGCCTTTATCATTTCAGGAACTTCATAATGACGTATGAATCCTCCTGTTGACTTTGGATTTTCAGTATGAATGTCAATAGGAATATCTATTGCATCACGCAGAGATGCCAACATCGGAATCTGAAGGTCTCTTACTGGATTAAGTGAGTTTAAGCCAATTGATTCAAATAATTTGGCTGAGGCAGGATTTGAACATCCTGCATGAGCAGATAGTTTGAATTTTAAATCTTTTGGCAATTCCCCAGCATCTCTCATTTTAGCCAGTGCATAAAGCAACCCTTCATCATATAGCAATATGCCTCGAACCCCCAATTCAACGGCTCTCTGAACATCTTCAATAGCATAAACAAGGTTATTGTATCCTCTTAATCTGTATCCTATACGCTTTCCCTCTTCTGTTTGAACGGTAGCACTTGTATCATAAGGAGCCCTTGGACCAACTGCCAAGAACAATTGAATATTCGCACTCTTTGCCAAACCAACCATTTCACTGATTTCATCATCCAATAAAAACATGATTCCCTTGGTTTGAGTGGCCCTGTGAATAGTTAAATCATAATCATTGCATGCATTCAAAAGAGATTCAAGTGCAGAAGGGCCTTGTATTCCAGGAACTTCAAATCTGTATTGTCCCCCATCTTCAAATCGCTTTTTTGATATGTAATCATCATGCAATTCATTTATTCCCAATTTAGCTAATGATTTTTTAGTCTCATCCATCATAAAAATCACTTTTCGATAAAAAATCAAAATTAATATCAATTATTAAAATACCAATGATAAAAATATCTATAATTAAAAGATTTATAATTAAAAGACTTATAATTAAAAGATTTATAATTAAAATGTCTATGATTAAAATAATTTAAAATTTATAAACCTAATTCCTCTAAGACTTCATTGAGTGAATAATCTCCCATATGTTTTATTATTTGTAACTTATTCATATTAAACTTAGGATTTAAATGCTTGAATTTTTCTAAGATATCCTCTTCATCAAGTGGATTTTCTGCTTCTCCCAATGGATAGAATGTGGTGTCCTCCAAATTGGAAGAAAGATTATCCTTAAATTTAATCATTACTTTAGATGGCCTTTTTTCTGGAGTCAATTGGTTTAATCCATCATCATTGGAAATCTTAATTTTATTTGCAATGCCTCTGATTCTTAAGATTTCATCATCTTTGCTATCTTCATCAAAAAGACCCTTATCAACCAATTTGTCAATTGAATCCAAACTCAAATCATCTAAAGCGAGAGAAAGTGCCACTGCATAAGGCAAAGATTGCTTTAAATCCTGCAAATTCCTTGGATTGTAATTGTCATGCTCACTTGCTATCCTATATGTTTCAATATCAATGGACTCAACATCATTCAAATCCAAACCCAAATTACCAATTTCCTCTTTCAGATTTGATGTTGAATCAATAGCTGAATGAATATGTCTGCAAAATGGATATTTCTTCAGATAGACTTCATTTATATGGAATCCATTTAGATTTATGTCAATGAAATGGGACAAGTCTAAATCATCAAGATGATTATCATATAATTCGCAAGCCATAACTTTTATGAATCCCTCTTTTCCATCAATCAATGATTCTCCACCAATGAATCCATTTTTAGCCAAAAATGCGGACAATATTCCATTGTAAACTGCATTGCCCACATGCAATGATTTGCCCATTGTGCCTGCATGATCCGCTTCTAGAAGACCTGATGATTGTGTCGCTGCCAAACCCAAGCAATGCACAGTCTTTTCCTCGCTTAATCTCAAAAGCTTGGATGAAACTGCAGCACTTGCAATCGAGCCTACCGTTCCAGTTGTGTGGAATCCTTGATTTCTATGATTCGGATTGACGAGCATTCCGAGTGCAATAGCTATTTCATAGCCTGCAATCACGCTTTCAAAAAACTCTTCTGTTGTTATATCCAATCTTAGATTTTCATCTGACACCATAGCTAAAATTGTCGAAAAGACAACTGACCCCGGATGCAATTGTGCAAATCTATGACCATCATCCAAATCCAAACTATGAGATGCAATTCCATTGATAAAACCTTTGTTTAATGAATTGAAATCATTACCATATAATTCATAAATCGTTTTGATGGCTATTTTGGCATTTTCACTTTCTAAACCTCTTAGATAAACTGCCAAATAATCCATAAAGCATAATTTAGCCTTTCCAATAGCTTCTTTTGGAATATCCTCATATTTTAAATTGGTTAAAAATTCAGACAATTGATTGATAATCATAATCTTATCTTTATATTTACTATATAATAAATTATTCAATTTTCAAATAAATTAAAACAGACAAAAAAAGCATAATGTAAAAAAAAAGTATAATGTAAAAAAGTGTAAAAAATTTAAAAAAGTCAGAATGATGGAAAATATCCTAAAAAAATTTAAAAATGTTCAGTTATACCATTCCTGTAGCTACTAAAGTGATATGCGCAATAGCTGCAGAACAAAGGTAAGTGCCTGAAATAACTATTAAGGTAATGATGATTCCTTTACCTCCAATCTTTTTAAACTCTTCCCAATCATTACCGATTGCAATACCTACATATGCCAAGAATGCAGTGCATATTGTAGTCAAATTGACCTGGGAAACATAGCGAACTATAAAGTCAGCAGTTGGAACACCAGGAACAGCTACAAAGATACCTATTAAACTTATATAGATAATTGCTTGAATATTCCATGGAATAAGCCTTTCAAGAGACATTCCCACAATTGTGATGAGTGAAATCAACAGCATTCCAATGAATGCATCAACTATGGAAGTCTGATATCCTATGAAATTTCCAACAGCTACAATAAACGAAAACAATACAAGGAATGTAGCCCATCTTTTAAGCTTACCTACAGTCAAATATTCTGTAGTTGCATACTTATCATGTTTAACCTCTTCAATAGCATACTCATCATCAATGCTTATTACTTCTTCATGCGCCAATATATGGGGAGATAGCCAAGCATACATCCTTTCTGCAAGAGGCAAGGAAACAAATATGCACATATAAATGCCTAAACAGAATGAAAGAAGGTTACTGCATCCAGCAAAAGCCTCCAATTGGGTAGCCATTGATGGGAACATATGCATCAATGGAGCAAGCGCAGCAGCATTCATACTTGCACTTCCCACACCTGATGCCATCGCATAAGCATAAGGATGCATAGGTATTAATGAAGCGCTGATACTTGATAGGAAACTGATGAATGGAGTACCAATAATTGATCCGATAACAAACACAGCCAATACACCACGGGTTTCTGGAGATTTGAAACCATACTTATCGATAATTACACCTAAGTTAGGTTCACGGCAAATTGAACTGGTCATACCTATAACTTCCCTTCTGAAACCAAAAAGCAGTGCAATAGGCAATGCCAATAGAGTTCCCAAATTACCAATTTGCTGTAAGATCAAAGCAGGACCAACCTGAAAAATGCTGGATATGGCCTGACCACTTGAAATAGCCAACTTAGTGATCAATACACCGATGAACAAGACCATAGCCCCTTCAGCCACCTTGGATTGCTTCGGACCAACAAATTTAATAGGTTTCGCCAAATAAAGGGCCAATCCTAAAACAAGTGCATATATCAAAGGCAATAATAGAATGCTGATGGTATCAGTTATCTTTATTTCCTTTACGCCAATAAACATGGAAATGACAACCAAAACAAAAACAACCAAATGCAAGTTATACTCTTTCCATGGTGGTCTCTTCTTAATAGCCCTATCCGTTTTTTCCCTAAATGGATGTGAAGATTGATCAGTAATAAAATCCCGCCTAAAAATGTTACATAAATTTTGATAAAACTAAAAAAAATGTTGATAATTAAAGATTTTAAGTTTATTACTTATAAACTAATACTATTTAATTCTAAAAAATTATAAATAATGATAATTTATCACATAAATGCCAAAAGCTATGAAAATTATGTTTAATCGAGAAAATTTAAAAAAATAGGAACAAATAAGAAACAAAGAAAATGAACAATTTTATTTAATAATAAATGGAAAAAAAAAACAAAATTGATTGAATAAAAAAGAAAAAAATGAATTTCTTTTTAATGATTAATTAAACTATGCCTGTAGCAAATAAAGTCAAGTGTCCGATGATTGAAGAACCAAGGTAAGTTCCAGAAATTACAATCAAGGTAACGATGATTCCTTTCCAACCGATCTTCTTAAACTCTTCCCAATCGTTTCCGATTGCAATGCCAACATAACCTAAGAATGCTGTAACGATTGAAGTCAATTCTATTTGAGAAACATAATGAACTATGAAATCAGCTGTTGGAGCACCTGGAATAGCTATTAATATTCCAATTAAACTTATGAAAATAAGTGATTGGATATTTCCCGGAACAATCCTTTCAAGAGACATTCCCACAATAGTGATTAGTGAAATCAACAGCATGCCAATAAATACATCCAAGAGAGGGGTTTTAAAACCTACGAAATTACCAACGGTTACGATAAATGAAAATATTACTAGAAATGTAGCCCATCTCTTAAGCTTACCTAAACTCAATTCATCTGAAGCAACATATTTATCATCCTTTACGCCATCAATTGCATACTCCTCATCAATGGTTTGTTCATCACCCTTTCCTAAAATAGGTGATAGCCACTTATACAACCTCTCTGCAATAGGCAAGGAAATGAAGATACACATATAAATTCCCAAACAGAATGAAAGAATATTACTGCATCCAGCAAAAGCCTCCAATTGGGTAGCCATAGTAGGATACATATGCATCAATGGAACCAATGCTGCGGCATTCATACTTGCACTTCCTATACCTGATGCCATAGCAAAGGCATATGGATGCAAATGTAGGCCTGAAATACATATGCTCGCTAAAAAACTGATAAAAGGGGTACCGATAATTGATCCAATAACAAAAACTGCTAAAACTCCACGTGTCTCTGGAGAATGGAATCCATACTTATCAATAATAATCCCTAAATTAGGTTCACGACAGATGGAACTGGTCATACCTATAACCTCTCTTCTAAAACCTAAAATCAAAGCAACAGGCAATGCTATAAGTGTACCTAAATCACCAAAAAGCTGCAAGATCAAAGCAGGCCCCACCTGAAAGATGCTGGATATGGCCTGACCACTTGAAATAGCCATCTTAGCGATTATTACCCCAATGAATAAGACCATAGCCCCTTCAGCCACCTTAGATTGCTTCGGACCAACAAATTTAATAGGTTTCATCAAATAAAGGGCCAATCCTAAAACAAGCGCATATATCAAAGGCAATAATAAAACACTAACTTCCTCAGTTAATTTAAACTCTTTAACACCAATAAACATGGAAATAATAACTAAAACAAACACCACAATGTGTAAATTATACTCCTTCCATGGAGGTCTCTTTTTTATAGCCCTATCTGTTTTTTTCCTAAATGGATGCGATGATTGATCTGTAATAATAACACTCCCAAGAGATTAACAAAAATTTTTTTCTAAACTAAAAATAAGTCTATTAATTCTAGTTTTTAGTTTATTATTTATAAACTAATCTATTTTTTCCTCAAAAATGATAAATAATGATTAATAGTGATAAATAATGACAAATAAGATGTAACCAGGTTAAATAAGTGCCAATATTATGTAACCATATTTAATAAGAATTAAGAATAAGTATTTAAATGAATAGAATATAGAAAAAATAATTTAAAAATAAAAATTGTTTAAAAATAAAAAAATAATGAAAAAAATGATTTATTAAATCATTCCTGTTAAAAATAAAGTCAAGTTTGCAATGCTTGCAGAACCAAGATAAGTTCCAGTGATTACAATTAAAGCAACAATGACTCCTCTCCAACCGATTCTCTTGAACTCTTGCCAATCCTTACCAATTGCAATACCTACATAACCCAAGAATGCAGTACATATAGTGGTCAATTCAACTTGAGAGACATAATGAACCACAAAATCGGCTGTAGGAACACCAGGAATAGCTACAAAGAGACCAATTAAACTTATAAAAATAATTGATGGAATGTGAACTGGAAAAATCCTTTCAAGAGACATGCCGATAATTGTAATGATTGAGATGATAATCATCGCAATGAAGGAATCAACAAAGGAAGTGTGATATCCTACGACATTTCCAACAGCTACGATAACTGAAAATCCAAAAAGCAATGCCCCCCATCTTTTAAGTTTACCTATACTCAATTCATCAATGACATCATCGTCTTCATGAACTTCATCAGGAACATAGCCATCATCATCAATATGTGCATTTCCTTTACCTAATTTTGGAGATAGCCATTTATACAGTTTTTCTGCAAGAGGCAATGAAACAAACATACACATGTAAATTCCTAAACAGAATGAAAGAATATTACTGCATCCCGCAAAAGCTTCCAATTGAGTGGCCATAGCAGGGTAAGTATGCACTAACGGAACCAATGCTGCAGCGTTCATACTTGCACTACCAATACCAGAAGCCATTGCAAAAGCATATGGGTGGAATGGTATGAGTGAAACACATATGCTTGATAAGAAACTGATATAAGGAGTACCTATAATTGATCCAATTACGAAAATAGCCAAAACACCACGTGCTTCCGGAGAGTTAAAACCATATTTATCAATAATGATTCCCAAGTTAGGCTCACGGCAAATGGAACTGGCCATACCGATAACTTCCCTTCTAAAACCTAAAAGCAAAGCAATAGGCAATGCAATGAGAGTGCCTAAATCCCCTAAAAGCTGCAATACCAAAGCAGGACCTACCTTAAATATAATGCCTATGGATTGGCCACTTGAAATAGCCAATTTACAAATTAAAACACCGATAAGTAAAACCATAACCCCTTCAGCCACCTTAGCTTGTTCAAGATCAATATACTTAAATGGTTTTGCCAAATAGAGAATTAAACCCATAATCAAAGAATATATCAAAGGCAACAATAAGAAACTGATGGTATCTGTTATTTTAATCTCTATAATTCCAATGGACATTGAAATAATAACTAAAATCAATACAACAAAATTTAAATTTAACTCTCTCCATGGAGGTCTCCTTTTTATTGCCCTATCTGCTCTTCTTCTTAACCTATGCTGTTTAAACCTATTTTGTCTACGCATGTGTTCCTTATGCAATTGCTGTTCATGCAAGCGTTGATCATTAATGCGCTGTTCATGCATGTGATCATCTTGAATACACTGCTCTTGCATATGTTGTTCATCCATATTTTCCAAATCATCATCAGAAATAAAATCCCTCCAAGAATGATATCAATTTTTAAAAATATGAAAAAATTGATTGAAATCGTAATATATTCTATTTTTTAGTTAATAATTTATAAATTAATCTATTTTAAGCTAAAAACAATGAATAATACTTAATTAAATTAATTAAGCAATAAAACAAGCTTGATAAAAATTTTAAAGGGTTTTTAAACAATAGGAAAAATAAAAAAAGAAGTTTATAGCTAATAAATAGCTATGAAAAAATAGTTATTTAAAATGCCATTTGAAAAGTATGAAAATATTTAAAAAACTCATAACCCCATTCTAATCAATGGCTTTGCCAAATGACGTCTTGCTGAAACAGGAGTTTCATAGAATCTTCCATTGACAAGATCCCTTTCTATCTTTTCAGCTGTTTTTTCATCTGACTCCATTCTATTGCCACAGCTTTTGCATTTGAATCCTTTTCCTTTTCCCGCAGAAGTCATTCTCTTGCCGCATTCACAAATAGGATTCCTATAAACATATTCATTTAACTTTATGACTTGGAACTTTTCAATATTGAATGTGTTCTGTTCACCAATTCCACCATAGAGTTCAATTTCGTCCCCTGCCATCAGTTTGGCTACAATTTTTCTAAATTCCTTGGTTGGTTCATATGCTGCAGCTTCAATCTCACCTGTTTCATCATAGAGTGTGAAGAACATATGCCCTCCTTCAATTATATGAGGCTTGCCCTTGACAAACCCTTTTATTCTATAGCAGGAATACTGTTTGAGCTCAGATATATCTTCTGCATTTTGAATATGCATGTCAGTATGCTGATTGGTTTTGAATATGCATGAATCGGCAATCTCCTCATTAGGAATGACAATCTCCCTTGCAGTCTCCAGAACTTCAGGACTGTTTGATCTGATTCCATACAAAACAGGGCATGGAGTTTTAGGTTCAATTGCCAAATACTTGCCGTCTATGTTTTCAAAGGTTTCAGGAGTAGTTTGCCTATCCATCTTAACAACTGAATCATAATCAATGTTTCTGACTGTCCCATATCTTGATGGATGCCTATATGCCAACAGTTCATAGGTATAGTCTTCAAGAGGACATGAAATGGCTGCGATTGAACCTATTATTCCCCTCCCCTTCTTGAACTTATGGATTTCCGCACCGATATGGTCTGCAAATTCCTCTGCCTCTTCAATGGTGATTATTGAATGGATTGCCTTAAATGCATAGCCAATCATCTCTTCAGTGATTTCACCTTGATAGAACACAACTCCAGGGTTGGTATTGTCACAGTCAAACATTGAAAGCTCTGACACATACTTCAGCACAATTTCCTTTGCCAAATCAATGTTTTGATCCAAATCCAACTTAAATGACACTCCTCCATTTCCCCTTGTCTTGAATCTTGCAAATGGATTTAAACGAATAAGCCTAGGAAAATCCATTATTTCGATATTGCATTCCCTGAATTCGTTCAGGATGGCTGATGCAAGAAATGTTGTGCACATCCCATCCGGAGAGTCTGTATCGTCTATTCCTATATAAAAATAATCCATATGAATCACTGAAAGTCTGCTATGATTATTAAAGAATTGTTAAGCAGTTAAAGATTAAATATAATGATAAAAATCTAAAAAATTAAATAGTCAATTTTATATTAATCTAAAAAGATAATAATATTATTAAAGTTTATTAAAACTAATTAATAAAAATTATCTTAAAAATTCAAAATACTTATCGAAAAAAACGAGGCATCCTAAAAATTCAAAATACTAATCAAAAAAACGAGGTGATCCTATGGCAATAACTAATAGGAACCAATTGATACGAGAAGTTTATCAACTGCTAAACAAAGAGGGCTTTGAAACATCAAACATTTATGAACAAAGCTGTTTTGATATAGTGGCCCGTAAGAAATTACTTATTCTACTTTTAAAAGTCCTCGTCAATATCGATAGTATCAACGAATCCCATGTTGAAGAGATAAGACAAATATCCCATGTTTTCTTGGCTAGCCCGATTATCGTAGGGGTTAAATCCAAAAACCACATATTGGAGGAGGATGTTGTATACGAAAGGCATGGGCTTCCTGCAATTGGACTTGAAACCCTTAAAAACATGATCGTTTATGATGAATATCCTGAAATTCTTGCAGACCGAGGAGGATATTATGTTCAAATCAATGGAAATGTCCTAAAGGAATATAGGGAAGAGTATAACCTATCCTTAAAGGACCTTGCTGATTTGGCTCATGTTTCAAGAGCCACCATGTACAAGTATGAAAATGGAATGGTAAGGGCAAATACTGAAACTGCAATGCTTCTTGAAGAAATCCTAAATACTAAGATTACCCTTGACATCGACCTTTTCGAACCTTATCGGGAAGACATTAAGCTGAAGGCAGATACAAGCAGCATGAACCAGACACAAGGAACAAATGCTCAGAATTTAGCAAAATTAGGTTTCGGTGTGGTTTCAACCAATAAGAGCCCATTTGATGCACTTGCCAAAGCGGAAATAGCTACCAGAAAGAAAGAGCAAACTCCACTTATAGCAAATCTTAATGTTCAGGATGAACAGAACACCAAAACATTGAAGAAAATGGCAATCAGCCTAAAGGACCTTTCTCTTGTAACCTCTTCAGATCCGTTCTTTGTACTTAAGGACGATAGAATCAAGGATTCCATTGATGGAATTCCAGTAATCAAATCATGGGAAATGAAAGAGGTCGAAAATTCCAAAGAGTTCTTAAGATTGATCAGAGAAAGAAGAAACAATTAATTTAAAATATCTTATTAATTTCAACGATTAAATCGAATATTCTATAGAATCAAAGGTGAGAAATATGGATCTTAAAAAAAATAGAGGAATGATTATTCTTATTGTTGCATTGATATTGGCTGTTATCTTAACCTTTTACGTTGGAGTCGTCAATCCGATCATATTAGGATTAGGAATTCTTGCAATAATTGTAATCATATTAAATATTTACCTTGAAAAAGTGAAAAAGTAATAAAATTTAAGAAAAAAATTTAAAAAAAATAGATTTAAAAAAAATAGATTTTAAAAAATAGATTTAAAAGAATAGAAAATAAAGGGAAGATTTTAGGATTCATCTTCAATGTCACAAGGCTTGATCCACTCTTCCTCACCATTCACCAGAGTCACAATCGCATCTATAATGCAATGTGGATTCCAACCAACCACTGCATCAGCTTTCTCAACTATTTCTTCTAAAACATATTCCACACCAAAGGAACGAACAAAAAGCAATGGAATATCATATTCCTGTGATTTGTCAATCAATTCATCACATATTTCCTTATTTTGATGATAAAGACCATACAGCAATACGATCACATCTATCTTTTCAAACAGCTCGTCGTTCAACTCATTATCCTGATTATTGTATTCATTCCATAAGAAGTCACTTTGACTGTTTATCCTTTCCTTATAGAATTCATATTCATTATAGGAATCATTGCCTTTGCTTATAAGAAGATTATAAACCTTATTTTTTTGATTTTCATCTGACATAAAATCACTTCATTGAATAAATAAAAAACAAATAAATTATTAATAAATATTTAAATGAAATTATAATTAAACGAAATATTTTAAAGAAAATATTTAAATGAAATTATAATTAAACGAAACATTTAAAGAAAATATTTAAATGAAATTATAATTTAAATGAAATATTTAAAGGAATATTATTATAACAATAGTTATATTATTGATTAAAAAAATATAAAAAGGATCATTTGTCTAAATTGATTCTTTCTGTAGCAGTGTAAAGATTAAATCTCTCGCCACGTACAAAGCCAACCATAGTGATGTTTCCCTTTTCTGCAATGTCATAACCTGATCCTGCAGGAGCTGCATTGGAAACCAATATAGGGATACCTACCCTAACGACTTTAATAAGCATATCTGCAGGCATTCTACCACTATAGCATACATAGCATTTGGATAAGTCAAATCCATCCTTGGCTGCTGCACCTATCACCTTGTCAACAGCTACATGACGGCTTACATCTTCACGGGTAATGAACTGGTCACCATAAACCAATTGTGCAACATGAACGCTTCCGGTTTCCTGCCATATTTCTGCCTTAGCGGTAAGCCTTTTCATGTTTTCTATAATATCTGTTGCATTCACGACCAAATCAGATTCAACCGGTTCAATTGACTTGAGTTCAGTTCTCCATCCTCCTGCACTATCAGACATCACCCCCTGATATTCCAAGAGTCTGCAGGCACAGGCATGTTTGGCTCCGCCTTCCTTTTCCTGAACCAAATCATCGCTTTCAAGGTCGATTTCTGGAGTATGAAGATGGACAGTTTTGATGATAACCTTCTTATCATCAACTTCGATGCTTTCAATCTCATCAACAGATTTGACCAATCCATCACCTAAGCAATATCCAATGGCAAAATCTTCCAAATCTGCAGGATATGTGGAAAATTTACGTGGCTGGAGGAAGTCAATATAGAAATATATGTTTTCATCCTCAACGGTCTCTTCCACTACCTTTTCATATTTCCCATTTTCCCATCTGATTGCAGGGATTTTCTTAATGAACTCCATTTTCCTCACCTTAAAACAAATAAAATCTGAAAAATTATCTTAATTTTAAATCATCTATTTCAATATATTTCAATATATTTCAATATATCCAAATTACAAGTATTATTTATAACAATAGTTATATTTATAAATTTACATTAAATTTTATTTAAAATTCCGAAGCTTTCTTCCGCTTCCCTTTCTGATGCTATACCTACAGATACCATATCTGCAAAATCCAATGTATTCAGGAAATTAAAAGCTTCATCTGGCTTTTGAATTCCAACTGCCAAGATCTTATTAATAATTACTTTCTTATCAATCTTTTCAAGCATTAAATTAAGCTCATCCTGCTTATCCACTCTGAAATCAGGAACATCCATCATGTATCCAAGCTTGTTCACTGGAATCATATAAAAGTCGAACAGGGTTTTATCTTCAAGGATAGGAGAATCTATTAATTTTTCACTTGTTTTGAATGGGAAAGAAGTGATAATTCCTGCTGGAACTCCTGCACTATTGATCTCATCCAATATCCCAATTATGAAATCCCAATCATATGTATCAACCAAGAACTCATCAACAAGCATCACAGAGTTATCGAATTGGGCAAGGTTTTCAATGTCTTCCTTCCAAGTAGCTTCCATTCTTGCCTGTTCATAATTAGGGAAAACATAATCCATTTCTGTCTTTCCGATTGTTGAAACGGATTGCATTTCAACTCCATTGTCACAAGCCATTTTGAATGCCTTAAGAAGATTTTCCTTATTTGCCAAATTAATTGACCTTACACCACATTCATATGACTTTTCGATTATCTTGCTTACATTGTTTGGGTTTCTAAGCAAGTCTAAATTATACAAACGAGTCCTATGGCCAAAATAGGCATCCGCAAGAAATGGGGCATTTCCCAAAACTACACGAGGGATTGATTTTCCTTTGAATTCTAAATCTTGATTAAATATGATAAACACGACCTAAATTGATTGATAAAAAGTTTTTAAAATAATTTTTAATCTATAATAAAATTTTAATTAAATTAATTATTATATTTATCGAAAAAGAGCGGATTTAAGAAAATGAAAAATAAAAAATAATGAAAGTTAGAAAAAGAGAAAAGAATTAAAGTAATGCATTTTTAATCTTTTCTTTCAATATCTTAGTCTGTTCTGTTTCTCCATCTTCACCTTTTCCCAAAAGGAGATAAACTTGGAGCAAATAATCTTTGCCATCATCAAGCTTTGATAGATCCTCAAGAACAGAATCCAATTTTTCATATTCATTATTATCGCTGTAACAATCCATCAAAAGCAAATAAGCTTCCTTATTACTAGGATGTGCACCAATTTCCTTTAAGCAATATTCTTCTTCCTTGTTGTAATCCTTTTTAACTGAAGCTATTTGTGCTTTCTTAAACCATAGGTTTTTATGATTCTGATTTATTTCAGCCAGTTTATCCAAATATTGATTTGCATTGTCATAATCATTTAGACAATAATAGCAGTCTCTAACAAGAATAATATATCCTCAGGATTTGGATAATATTCCAATTGAGTTTTTAAGATATCTATTGCGCCCTGATAATCCGCATTTTCATAAGATTCATGTGCCTTTTTTGTAAGTGCGACAATTTCATCAAATTCCTCTGAAGTGCAAAGTCTTAACCCACATTTTGGACAATGGGTAAAATCATCTTCATATATGGTCAAACATTTAGGACAAGCTCTTTTTTCAATCTTATAGCCACAATATGGGCAGAATTCGAAATCATCATTAAGTGCCTTACCGCATTTGGGACACTTCCTTTTATATTCATCAGATCCAATATCATGATGAGTTTCTGCAATATCTACATCTTTTAATTCACCAGATTCATTATCAGACCCCACTCCCATATCCTCATCATTTAATTCGTTAGGTTTATTATTGGAGCTAGTTTCCTTTTCTACCCCATTAAAGTTAATAATTTCAAAAATAGAAATAGGTTCTTTATCTTTATCTTCACAAGCGTTCCCTTCAATAGTAGTTTCTTTTTCCCCACCATACAAGAACCAATGAGGAATGTTTTGCCCCTTTTCATTTAGGATATTGTAAAAACCGGATTTATATACCAATCTTGTCTTTTCATCACTGATCCATTTGTCTGTTGGTGTTCTGAAAGTCCTTTTCCATTTATCATTACTCACTACAATTATTTCATCATCATCTAATTCCAAATGAGTTATATCCTTGTAAAAAATTTGATTGTCAAAGAAAGTGAAATAATTCTCAAAAAAGTACACAGTACATTTTTCAAACTCCCAGACATGTACAATCTCAGGCATAACTGCAAATCTAGTATGCTCACCCTCTTCATAGGTTATTCTACCCTTGTAGCTTGCTAAGGGACCCCATACAGCCGCTTCCTTTAAGCCACCACCCTCTGTACCAAGCTTTCTTTCCCTATATATTGTCTTTTCACGTTTTGTTTTTATTTCACAGGGACACCCATTTCGAATCAAGGAGAAAAATTTATTTAGATTTTTTGAGTATTCCTTTTCCAAATAAGATTCTAACATATCTTTTACGTCATTGCCTTTTAAATTATGAGGTTCAATTTCTTCAAGAATCTTTTTACAAATTTCTTCCAATTCATCCTCAGTGATTCCCTTTCTGTTTGCTTCATCTAGAAACCTTTTAGAAAACTTATTTTTTTTCTTTGTTGAATATCCAGTTAATTTATGTAGCATTGTTTTTCCATCTGAATCTGAAATTGATTTGTTAATCTTTTCTGTTCTTTTTGGATTTAATTTTACATCATCTATTTTTACTCCACAATGAGTACAAAAATTATCCGTTCCATCTAATTTATTTCCGCATTTTTGGCAAAACTTATCCATATCATCCCTCTTAAACTATTTAAAAATTATAAGAATAGTGAAATTACTTTTCTAAATAAAAATTTAATTAAATTAATTATTATATTTATCGAAAAATAGCTAAAAAAGATAGATTAAAAAAATTAAAAAAAGAAAAGAATTAAAATTTAAAAAATCATTCATTTAATATTCTTTCCACTTCTTCCTTGTGTTCAAACAATACACATCCACCTTCATGATCATCCAAAAGGATGCCTCCATCACGAAGTGACATGAATAATTTTGAATCTAAAGCTTCAAGAAGAGAACAGTCCCTAACATTAATATCAGAATAAGGTGACGCAGGACAAGGCTCAGCACCACCATGGGAATTGATATGGAAAAATCCTCTTCCTGCTGCAAGGCAGCCTCCAGAGGTCTTTTCATCTCCAGGGAAAGATAAAAACAGCATATCATCATACTCCTTTCTAAGAAGTTCAAGCTCATTCAAAAGCATTTCCCTCTCATCATCACCAGGAGCCAGTTCCACAGTATCTTCATTTACTGGAACATATTCAATGAAAAACACCACCTTGCAACCAAAGTCCCTTAGCTGGTTGATATATTCCCTTGAAAGCAGATTAGATAAGTTTCCTTTTGTAAATGTGAGTGAGGATCCAAAGATGATGTTGTTCCTTTTCATCAAATCCATAGAATTCAATAGCTGATTGTAAACTCCTTCTCCTCTTCTCAAATCAGTTACCTCTTCATCTCCTTCAATGGAAAAGATCGGAACAAGATTCCTGTTTTCATCAAACAATTTCAAGTAATCCTTATCCAATAGGGTTCCATTTGTAAAGATTGGGAACAGTATTTCATTGAATTGGCTTGCCTTAACTATAACATCTTCCCGAATCATTGGCTCTCCGCCTGCAAGCACAATAAAGCTTATTCCAAGATTCCTTGCTTGTGCAAAGATATCTTCCCATTCATCTCCACTTAATTGATTTAAAGGTTCATCGTCATTGCATGCATCATTCGCTCTTGAATAGCATCCGGTACAATGCAAATTGCAGCTGCTTGTAATACTTGCTATCAAAAAAATAGGGATGTTTTGGCCTTTTTTCTCATAATCCTGTCTAATTTTGCTCGCTTTTCTTGTATGTTTTGCAAAGTTAGCCAAGAACAGACTCTCTTTAGGATTCTTTAGAGATGCCTTGATTGCATCCTTGACAATGACTTCTGCTCCATCAGCAAGATATTCCTGTAGATTAAAGTTGTTTTCCATTATTTTCACTCTCTAAATCAAGCATGAATTAAATTTATAAGGCTTTCAAGGGTAGTTTATTTTGATTTTATAACCCAAAAATCAATTCTCAGAGTTATATTAGTGAACAATGCATATATAAATGTATCATAAAATAATCAAAAACAAACAAAAGTATGATTAAAAAAAATAACTAAAAAAAATAACAGAAAAAAACA
>JADLKP010000277.1 GCA_016838945.1 Methanobrevibacter sp. | reverse complement strand
TCATAAAAATAATAGATCTTAATATTTTAAAAATGTATACTTTTTTAAAAAATTCATAAAAATAATGGATTTTAATATTTTAAAATGCATATCTTTTAAAAAAAAATAGGGATTATTCTTATTTATTTCCTAAATAATCTACTTATTCAACATTTCATTGAGATTTTTTATCTCTTCAGTTAATTCCTTATTTATCTCTTTCAATTCACTTACTTCTTTTTTAAGAGATTCAACATCAATGCCTATCTTATCTACTTTGCTGTGAACTTCATTGAGATTTTTCTTGTTGAAGCTTAAATCTTCTTTCAAAAGTTCGATGTTGTCATCGTTTTCAGTGATGTTGAAATCTTCATTCACCAATACTTTTTTTGCAAAATAAGATGCTATAGCACCGGTAATTGTACTGAAGATCAATACTCCGATGATTAATATGATCAATCCTATGATTTTTCCAGGCCCTGATTGGGGCAGGACATCTCCATAACCTACTGTTGTTATTGTGGAAAGCACAAACCATAGGCTGTCAAATAAGCTGTTTATGCTTGGGTCAAAAAGGTATAATCCAAGAGTTGAAGCAAGTACAACCAAAAGGGTTACGCCAAAAATCTCATCCAAATGGGTCTTTTTCAGGAAAACATCGATTGTTTCAAAGAATTGTGAAAAGAGAGCAATCACCTTGATGAATTTCAACACTCTAAAGAGCCTTAAGAAACGAGCGTAATTGAATACAAATGGCAACATTATCAAATCAAATGGTATTGCAGCTATCAGTTCGGTCCAGTTCTTTAAGAAAAAGCGCTTTTTATTATCTGAATCCATTAGTCTTGTAAAGAATTCAAAAAGCAATATTATGCATAAAGCGGTATCAAAGACAACTATGCTGTAATACATGTTCTCTCCAACTTCTGAAATCAATGTCAGTGTTATCAAGATCAAATCAACTATAATCAGCACAGATAAAAAGAAATTGAACTTGTTGCTTTGATAAATGCTCATAATTTGCCTCTGTATTTTTAACTTAAAATGTTTTTTGCTTATAATTAAAATTATTACTTTATTTATTATAAATTTATTTGAAAATTTAGAGAATAGGCCATCTAAAAGAGGATAACCCCAATTTTTTGATTAATTTCTATTGAAAAAAGGAATAAAAGGATTATTATCTATAATCCTTTACTGAATTTATAAGATTATCCATATTGGAGAACATTTCCTTTAAATCTTCATCTGATTGCTTTTCATCACCATCATGTAAAATAAGCTCTTCCAAAAGATGATTGATTTCATCATTTATAGATTCCAAAATGCTTATTTTACCTTTGACGCTTTCATCCAACCTTTCACTATATTCAGGAGCCAATTGAATGATGCTTGAAGCCGAATCCGCCTGATGATAAAATATCTTATGGCAATTACCAATGACTGCCATGAACCTTTCATAGCTGAGCTCCTCTTTATTGAAGCGATTGTTGATTAAATTGGTAATATTCTCTTCCTTATGATTGAATTCATCCTTCAATTCATTTATTTGAGTATTATATGGCATGAATTGAGGAATAATCTCTGAAACAGGAGATTCCATAATAATATTTTTAACAGGTTCCGGTTCAGCATTAATTGGAGTTTCTTCAATTGTATTGTCGAAATAAGGTATTGTACCTCCATTATCCATTCTTTTTTCTTCAAAGTAAACTATAATTGTTAAAGCAATGGATAAAAGCCAGCCAATAATGGCTAATGAAATGATGAAATTCCTTAAGCCTTCACCTGCATTGAACAATACTATATATAATATCCATATGAGTTCAAAGACCACACCTTCACGAACCCATCGTTGCACATTTCTTTTAGTACCTACAATCATTAAGCCTACACCATTTAAGAATAGGATTAATGAAAAGATCACCCAATAGGAACTTGAAGTCTTTCTCCCATTCAATGCATATTCCAAATCCCCAACAGGTTCATTCAACTTGGATAAAAACATCAATGACCTAATAATGCTTACCAATATTCCAATTAAGCCAAGCCAAACAAAAATATAGGCAATATTTTCATGATATACAAATAAAAACAGTAAAAGCCATGGCATCTCATAAATTAAACCTTCTTTTATCCAATTCTCATTGAATCTTTTTGCTCCAATATAAACAAAACCTAATCCGTTGATAAATGGAATAAAAGCAATTATCATAAACAAAACTTTTTCTATAGTGCTAAACAATGATTTTGTCATATAATTCCCCCTCTAAATTTTAAAAACGTTTAATGTTATATATGTTTTTCAAATTATAAAATTTTTTACTTTTAATGAAAGATTCATAAAATATGAAATTTTCAAATTATAAAATTTTTTTACTTCTTATGAAAGATTCATAAAATATGAAATTTTCAAATTATAAAATTTTTTACTTTTAAT
>JADLKP010000276.1 GCA_016838945.1 Methanobrevibacter sp. | reverse complement strand
ACTGTATATTAATTTATTTTTATTTTTTATTTAAATTTATTTATTTTTTATTTGATTTTATTTATTTTTTATGCATTGATTCTATTTATGCTTTTTTAAGAATGGAATGATATAAATAGTAATATGCATATAATTTTATTAAATATTACATTGGATTTTGAAATGAAAAAATTGGGAATGATTCTGATTTAGCTAATGGATCAATTAATGATTTTTAAATTAAAGTGGTTTTATGGTTGATTTTTTTAAATTTGAAAATGATGGTGCTGATGTTCCATTTTATAATGGGATTCCTAATTTATCCAAATTAGAGTGGTTCATATTAATGATTGCAGAATTTCTATTTGTCGCTCCTGTGATATTCCCGATTCGGATGTCTGAGCTTGCATTTTCATTTTATATGTGTTTGGTTGTTTTGATTCCAATCCTGTATGTTTCAAGAGGAAATTTAGGCCTATTTTTTAAAAAGATAAAGCGCAGTGATATAAAATTAATTATCTTCTGTGTTATCGCTCCATTTGTTTATTCAATGATGATGCTTTATATTGTAGAATATTTTAAATTGGCTCCTGTAACTTTAGTGGAAGAGACACCAACAGCCGTTATAACTGTCATAGGCATGATTGTCCAATTAATGGGGGAGGAATTATTTAAAATTGTATTATTGATATTAGTGATGGCTTTGGTTTATCATTTTTCAAAAAACAGAAAGCTTTCAATCGTTTTATCTGCAATTGTGATAATGATAGCCTTTGGTTCACTCCATGGAGGTGCTTATGGCACTTTGGTTCAGGTCTTATTGATTCAAGGATTGGGATCAATATTTGATCTATATTCCTATTTGAAAACCAAAAATGTTCTTGTCTCTTATATCGCACATCTTTTATTTGATTTCATACCCATTGCTATGGAAATTTTCCTATTGCTATTATGAGGTTTAAGGGGATTCACATTCCTTTAAATGACTATATGGAATATTAAAACAAACACCCTTCAAATTAATTTGTATAAAATTTTAAATAGTTTGTCAATTAAACTATAATTATAATATTTTATTCATTATCAATAAATAAATTCAATTTAAATCAATAATTTTAAATCAATTTAATTATTTTTATTTGAATAAACTAATTTACAAATGTATTTTAATTGAGGTTAAAATATGGTTAGTGTTAATTTAGAAGCTAAAAAAACTGTAGATGTAATGATTGAAAAAGCTGACGACCTTAACATTGCTGTTTCCAAATTAGGAAACGGTGCAACTGTTATCGACTGTGGTGTAAATGTTGAAGGTAGTTTTAAAGCAGGTGAATTGTATACTAAAGTATGTCTTGGAGGATTAGCTGATGTAGGCATTTCCATTCCTGGAGACTTATCTGAAAAATTCGCATTGCCTTCCGTAAAAATAAAAACTGACTTCCCAGCCATTTCCACTTTAGGTGCACAAAAAGCAGGTTGGTCTGTTAGTGTCGGTGAATTCTTTGCATTAGGTTCAGGTCCTGCTAGAGCATTATCCTTAAAACCAGCTGAAACCTATGAAGAAATCGATTACAAAGATGAAGCTGATATCGCAATCTTAACTTTAGAAGCTGACGTATTGCCTAGTGAAGATGTAGCAGGGTACATTGCAGATGAATGTGGTGTAGATGTAGCAAACGTATTCTTGCTTGTAGCTCCTACCGCTTCCTTAGTTGGATCCATCCAAATTGCAGGAAGAGTTGTAGAAAACGGTACCTACAAAATGTTGGAATTCTTAAAATTTGATGTTAAAAAAGTTGTACACGCAGCAGGTATTGCTCCAATCGCTCCTATCGATCCAGATGGATTAAAAGCTATGGGTAAAACCAACGATGCAGTTTTATTCGGTGGAAGAACCTACTACTATGTCAAATCTGAAGAAGGTGATGACATTGCAGCAGTTGCAGCACAATTACCATCCTCTGCAGCTGATGGATATGGTAAACCATTCTTTGACGTATTTAAAGATGCAGGATTTGACTTCTACCAAATCGACAAAGGAATGTTTGCTCCAGCTGAAGTTGTTATCAACGACTTAACTACTGGTAAATTATACAAAGAAGGATTCGTTAACGCTGAGTTACTTAAAAAATCCTTTGGAATTGAATAAATTCAATATTTGTTCTTAGCATTTTAAATTCAAATAGCTATCTTTAGCTATTTTCACTTTTTCTTTTTCTATTATATTTTATTTCAATATTGATTTTTTAGATATATTGTTATTTCACCTATTTTTGCTTATTTTGTAATGCTGTTGAGTAATACTTTTTAAACTTATTAATTATTACCTTATATTTAAATAAAACTTATTTTAGTAATAATTATTACTTTTTAGCCAAAAATAAACGGTTTAGTATTACTTTTTTTAGAAATATTTTTATAGGTTGATTAATAATTATTAAT
>JADLKP010000275.1 GCA_016838945.1 Methanobrevibacter sp. | reverse complement strand
ACATTATGAAATAATGTATATTTAATAAAATATTTTAAGTTATCTATTAGAGAATAATTTAAAAAAATAGTTCGAGTATAATGAAAAAATTTAATAAAAATAGAATAAAAATAGAATAAAAATAGAAAAAGAATAAAATAAGATAGAATATGAAAAAAGTTTTAAATTAATATTCCCCATTTGAACATCTATCAAATTTCATTTGCTTAGAAATCTGTTTCTTTCTTTTATCAGAGATTTCTGCATTCATCTGATTCATAAAGTCATCAAAATTATCAGAATCCCTTGAAATCTCATTTTCATTTAAAAATTTTTCTTCATTGGACTTGAAAATATCTGGCTTGTTCAAATTAGATTTTCGTAGTGAATACCTAACAACCAACTCATCATAGAACCATCTTACAGCAAAACCATCGCTGCTGCTTAAGGTGATTAGATGTTTAGCATAACCGTTTTTTGAATAAACAATCACTATAGAGGAATATAATGATGATAAACTTGACTTATTAATATTCAAATCAATTATTTCGCTGTAAAATATCTTCAAAGAACCCATAGATTTGCGTTTAAGCAATGATTTCTTTTTTAATAAAATATAATCCTCTTCCAGAGAGGTTTCAGATATCACATTTGAACTCATGCAAGATTTGGATGATGAAGGATAATCCAAATTATTCTCATTTGCACCTAATCTCTTTTGTGAAAATGAAAAATTGAGAAGATATCTGGATTCTGGAGAGTAGCTTGAATTGTTTTCCATAATATCACATAGCTAATAATGAATTAAATTGAAGTGTTGATTTTCCCCCCTATAAAGTGCAATATAATCAAATAGATGACCATAGAACCGAAATAGCAGACAATATCCATAGGATCGAATATGGCTCCTTTCTTAATGAATAAAGCAATATACTCCCATACAAATGATGCCAATAGAGTTACAAGAATTATCAGCCAAATATTTGTCAACTTAAATGGATAGACAATATTCAAAAAGCTCAGCAATACGACAATAGCTAAAAAATCATTGAAGTAAAACATGAAAAACCAATTGATTTCATGCATGAAATGATTGTTCAACAGATAAAGGGATAATGTCAAAACCAATATTAAGAGATTATAGGCCCTAAATCTCTTATCATTTCTCTCAAATGAAAATCTTTTAAACCAATTAGCCAAATCAAACATTTTATCAGAAAATTATAGTTTATCTATGAGTGAATTGTTGAATAGATTATAAATAGATTAGTCAAAAGTCATTATGAAAATAACCACCAATAAAAGAACAACCATTCCAATAATCAATAAGGAAGTGTTGTCCAATGAAAAGGATTTATAGTATCCTGCAGTACTGCCCTGATTACCATATTCCCTTTGATTGTATTCCCCTTTGTAATCATCTTCATCTGAAGACTCTACAATCTGTGTATCTGTTACTTCGTAATCCTCAATGTCAATAATATCATCAGCCATTTTATGCACCTGAATAGAGAAAATTATCTTAAAAGTTTAGTTTTAATAATTAAAAATTTTAGTTTTAATAATTAAAAATTTTAGTTTTAATAATTAAAAATTTTAGTTTTAGTAATTAAAAATTTTAGTTTTAGTAATTAAAGATTATTTTACTAATTATTTATAGATATCTATAAAAGCGATTAAGATAATAATTAAATTATAATTTAAAAATATATAATTTGAAAATTAAGTTTAAAATCGAAGGTGAAATTATGAACCAATTTTGTCCAAAATGTGGAGCAAAGCTATTTGATCCTAATGCAAAGTTTTGCAGCCAATGCGGTAATAATTTAACTGAAAAAAAGGAAATTGATCCTAAAAGTTTGCCTGATGATAGAATTGATTTGAGGGAAGGCATGACCAATAGAAATACTGGAATGTGGAAATCAACAAAATGGGGCAGACGAAAGAAAAAACAAGTTAATTGGGATATGGAGAAATAAACTTATTGAAAACTAGTTTATATAATGATTATGGAGATTATAAAATGAAAACAAAAGAGGAAATGGGAGAAAAAATAGAGAAATTAAACGATATGACTGCAGCATTAAGAGCTGAAGAAGATAACTTAAGCAATGAACAAAAGGTTATCCTTGCAGGATCTGAATTGCAATCAATTATGTTAACAAGCTTGTTGGTGAACTCTGAAGAGCAAACTCGTGACTTGCTTGAAAAATTCGAAAAAAGAGCAGAAGAATTGAATGCAAAATATGTGGAAGCATCTGAAGCAAACAATGCTGAATTAAAAGCTAGAATCCATGGAATGATTTGGACAAATGATATAAGATTAGACACCATCAAATGGGTTCTTGAAGTAGATTCAGAAATGTTTTAATTTCTTCTAGAGTTAAAATTTATTATTTGATTGCATCAAATTATCAAACAAAATTAAATTAATTAAAAATTTAATTTAAATATT
>JADLKP010000274.1 GCA_016838945.1 Methanobrevibacter sp. | reverse complement strand
ATTTAAATTAATAACATAGCTATTTTTAATTATTTTTTAAGTTTTCATGAGAAAAATTAATATTTTATGTGTTAATTTATTATTTTTATTGAGTTTTCAATTCGGATTATTCTTAGTTATGTTATTAATGCAAAATAAAAAATGTGAGGTGAAAATATGGTTTGTCCAGTTTGTGGTTCTGATGAAGCAGTCATCTTAAAGAATAAGATCATCAATGCCAAATCAAAGGAAATCAGAGAATTCCTATTGAAATGTGATGAATGCGGATCTGTTTATAAGGAAAGAGTCACCCAAGACAATCCTAAACCATATAGGTTGATCATTAGTGAACATGAAGATACTCATAAAACAATCATTGACTTATTCCCTGATGAAGAGTTGGCTGTTGGGGATTTCTTGATATCAGAACTTGGAAAGGTTAAAATTACTTCTTTGGAACTTGATGATGAAAAAAGAGTTAAGAAAGCTATTGCAAATGATGTGAGAACTATTTGGGCATCATCAGAAGAGATTCCTGCACGTTTCGGTGTTTCAATTGACTTGCATGGAAAAGTCGCTTCATTCAAATGTGAAACAGAACGTGACTTTAAGATTTCAGTTGATGACATTCTTAAAATCGACAAATATGTGGCAAGAGTCCATGTAATCAAAACTGAAGAGAGAAAAACCACTAAAGGTTATGCAAAGGCAAAGGTTATCAAAAGGGTTTATGCTAAACCTGTCAAGTTCAATCATTATGATTATGATTTGACCAAATATATCGTTCAGGCTAAACCTTTAAACAAAAAGCCATAAATGGCTAATAAATCTGAATTTTATTTGGGAATTGAGAATATTTGAAAATTAGATGATAATTGAGGATAATATGAAAGTATTTATAGAAACTTATGGATGTACATTCAATCAGGCAGATTCTGAGATTATGGCAGGTATATTGAATGCAAATGCTATTGAAATAGTTGACAGTCAGGAAGAGGCCGATGCCATCATTGTCAACACCTGTTATGTAAAATTGCCTACTGAAAGTAAGGTGATCAACAGAATCAAAAAGCTTCAAAGTGAATTTCCAGACAAGGAAATCATTGTTGCAGGTTGTATGGTTGAAGTTGATCCTAAAAAGCTTGAGGACATTGGGCCAAACTGTTCTTGGATTGGACCTCATCAATTAAACAAGACTGCAGATGTAGTCAAGTCTGCCATTGCAGGTGAGGTTTCCAGAGAGTTCGGTTTTTCAGATGAGCCTAAGGTTTGTGTTCCTAAAATACGTCAAGACCCATGTGTTCATGTTATCCAAATATGTGAAGGCTGTTTAGGGGCCTGTACCTACTGCTGCACACGTTTTGCAAGGGGCCATTTAAACAGTTATCCTATTAATGACATTGTTGCCGAAGCAAAGCAAGCTATTGGAGATGGCTGTGTGGAGATTGAACTTACCGCTCAGGATACATCTGCATTTGGTAAGGATACCGGTGAAAAGCTTGCTGATTTGATTAGGGAAGTCGCTAGTTTGGATGGAGATTTCAAGGTACGTGTCGGAATGATGCATCCTAAGAACATAGGTGGGGACCTTGAAGATTTGATTGATGCGTTCAAGATGGAAAAGGTATACAATTTCATTCATTTGCCTATTCAATCTGGCAGTGATGCAGTTTTAAAGCATATGAAAAGAAATCACACTGTTGAGGACTATAAGAAAATTGTCTATAGGTTCAAAGAGGAAATTCCTGACCTTACATTAGCTACTGATATAATCATTGGATATCCTACAGAAACTGAAGAGGACTTCATGATGACTGCAGATTTGATTGAAGAGATCAAATTCAATCTGATTCACTTATCAAAATATCAGCACAGAGAAGGTGCTGCATCTTCAAATCTTAAGAACATTCCTTTTGAGGATATGAAAAGAAGATCCAAATATTTGTCTGACATTAAATTTGGAATCATTGAAGAGGAAAATAAGCTATTGAAGGATAAGGAGTTGAATGCATTGGTGGTTGGCAAAGGGTCTAAAGGTGGATTCATTGCAAAAACAGATTCCTATATTCCTGTAGTGGTTCAGGATGTTGAATTGGGAGAATTCATTAAAGTCCATATAGATGAAACCACTGGAACTTATTTGATTGGTCATAAGATTTAATGGCTTTTTCAATTTTGTTTAATAAATTTATTCCATTTTTTATTTTTCCTATTAAATTGTTGATTTTTTGACTTATTTTTTCTTTTATTTTTTACTTATTTTCTAATTATAAAAATTAATTGTTCCTTATTTATTTTTTTAAGGATTTTTTTATTACTTCTTTTCATTTAATTATATAATTTTCATTATTTTTTTATTTAGAAAATTCTTAGAAAATTTAGATAAAAAAATCTTTCTAAATCAATTATTTTTCTAAATAACTCCTAATTAAACTTGTATTTTTGTTTTAAAGAATAATTCATATTTTATTTAA
>JADLKP010000273.1 GCA_016838945.1 Methanobrevibacter sp. | reverse complement strand
TTAATCTAAAACTTTAATTTTATTCTTTTTAAAATTATTTGATAGATTTATATTCTTTATTGATATTTTTATTGGTTATAATTTTAGTATATTTAATTTAAATTGTTTTTAAACAATTAAATTAATTTTTTTTAGGGAAAACATTTATATATCAGTAAATCTAAAATTTTACCAACATTAAAAAAGAAAAAGTTATTGTTTTTTAGGAAAATAAGTTTTTTTCAATTTTTATTTGTTTAAAAAATGATATTTCAAAACTTATTTTGGAATTGAAAATATTTTAGATATTTTGTTTGGTAAAATCATAATTTTGATAAATTAATTTTTTCTTTTTTAATGTATTGAGGTGATAAAATTTTGAATAAAAATAAGATATTCATATCCATATTTTTATTCGTTTTAATTTTTTCAATTGCATCTGTATCAGCAAGTGATGTAGGTGAAATTTCAGATCATAAAGATTTTCCATCACCCCATATACAAATAAGGGAAAATATTAATTCTCTAAGCTTGGAGAAAAATTGCTTAGGGGATAGTGCAAATTCTACTTTAGAAAAAAGTAGTTTAGAAAAGACAAGCACTGATACAATTAGTTCTGATTCTGATAAGTCCAGTTCTGATAAGTCCAGTTCTGATAAGTCTAGTGGGTCAGATGATTCAAAATCAAGTGCTGATTCAGGTAAATCTAATAAAGTTATTAATAAAACAAATTCTACTGGAAATACTTCAAAGAATTCAACAAAGATTATTGATTCTGGAAGTTCAATCAATAAAGGAAAGAATTATAAAATAACTTTAAAAGATGCAAAGGGAAAAATTTTATCTAATAAACGAATTGTATTCATTTTTGGTACAAATAAGGTAAAATACATTAAAACAACAGATAAAAATGGTATTGCATATTTAACAATTAATGCGGCAGCAGGTAAATCATACTTACTAAAATATTATTTTTTAGGGGATGATTCTTATTCTGCCTCTAGTGGTTCTGTTAAATTAACTGTTCAATCTAAAACCACAATAACTGGTTCTGGAAGTACAATTGTCAGGGGAAATGATTATAAAGTTTATTTAAAGGATGCTGACGGTAAGGCTTTGTCTAATAAGAAGATCGTTTTCACTTTTGGTTCTGGTACGACATATACTAAAATTACAGACTCTAATGGGATAGCAATTTTGACTATAAATGCAGCTGCAGGAAAGTCATATCCATTGAAATATGCATTTGCAGGTGATGACAGTTATGGTGCATCCAGTGGTTCTGTAACTCTGAAAGTTCTTTATAAAACCACTATAAGTGGTTCTGGAAGTACAATTGTAAAAGGTAATGATTATAAAGTTTATTTAAAGGATGCTGACGGTAAGGTTTTAGCGAATAAGAAGATCGTTTTCACTTTTGGTTCTGGTACAACTTATACTAAAACTACAGATTCCAAGGGGATAGCAATTTTGACTATTAACGCTGCAGCTGGAAAGTCATATCCATTGAAATATGCATTTGCAGGTGATGATACTTATGGTGCATCCAGTGGTTCCGTAGAGTTGAAGGTTCAATCCAAAACTACAATTACTGGTTCTGGATCTGTAATCTGTCAAGGAGATAGTTATATAATTACTTTAAAGGATGCTGACGGTAAGGTTTTAGCGAATAAGAAAATTGTATTTACTTTTGGTTCTGGTACAACATATAATAGGACTACAGATTCCAATGGAAAAGCAAATTTGACTATTAATGCTGCGGCTGGAAAGACCTATGCGTTGAAATATGCATTTGCAGGTGATGATTACTTCTCTGGATCCAGTGGTAGCGTAAGTCTAAAGGTTAATGCTCCTCATGGTAATGCATCCCAATATAAAAAGGGATTGAATGAAATTGCAAGTCTCACTGATGCAGAGCTTGCACAATATCTGAAAGCATCTGGTTATGATGCAATCGATTCTGCCATTCAGGCTTTGGCAAATAAATTGACCTCTGGAAAAACTTCCGTATGGGATAAGGCAACAGCAATTTTTAATTATGTAAGAGACAGTATTTCTTACAGTTACTATTCAAATAGTCAAAAAGGTGCAGCTAAAACATTAAGTAGCGGTACAGGAAATTGCTGTGATCAAGCAAATTTGGTAGTGGCACTTTGTAGGGCTGCTGGCATACCTGCAAGATTCTCACATGCGAAAAACTGTAAGTTTAACAGTGGTTTAGTAACTGGGCATGTATGGGCACAAATATATATTAATGGTGTTTGGTACTCTGCTGATGCAACAAGTAAAAGCAATGAGATAGGTAATATCAAAAATTGGGATACAAGTTCATTCACTAACTTAAATCAATATATACATTTGCCGTTCTAAATAGGAAATGATTTAGGTTCTTTCCTAAATCAATACTTATTTTTTTAATTTTTTTTTATTATTTTTTTATTTGTTTTTGTAAGTTTTATTATTTTTTTTAATCTT
>JADLKP010000272.1 GCA_016838945.1 Methanobrevibacter sp. | reverse complement strand
AATAATTAATTAAAAAAAAATTATTAACTATTAAAAAATTTATCAAGAGAATGGAGATAAAAAATGGTTATAGTTATAGGTACAGGTGCTGGAGGCTCATTAATAGCTATGGAGCTTGCAAAGGCAAATATTCCAGTTACCATAATAGAAAGAGGGCCATACATAAAAAGCAAGGACTCATTTGAATATTATGACATGAAATACTACGATAAGCGTTTGAAAAATACAAATAGTGTCGATCTATTGAAGACCACTTGCATTGGAGGATCCACAATCGTAGCTGCAGGAAATGGTGTAAGATTGCTTGAAGATGAATTCAAGGAACTTGGAATAGACATATCCGAAGAATATGACAAAATCGAAGAATTGGTCGGAATTCATCAAATGGACGATGAGCATATCGGCAAGGGAACACAACTCTTTATAGACTGTGCAAATGAATTGGGATTTGAAGCAATGAGAATGCCAAAATTCATTAGGGATGAAGATTGCAAACCTTGCGGCAAATGTTCATTCGGTTGTCCAAGAGATGCAAAATGGAGTGGAAAGGACTTTGTCGACATTGCAATAGAAAATGGTGCAGAATTAATCACCGATGCAGAAGTAACTAAAGTCATCTTCTCTGATAAAAAAATAAGCGGTGTTGAATACATTAAAGACAACATTAAACAAACCATAAATTCTGATTTGGCAATTCTTTGTGCAGGAGCTGTTGATACAGCTGTAATCCTTCAAAAATCTGGAATTGATGCAGGAAACAAACTCTTCTTTGACCCATTTGTAAGTGTTGGAGGATTCTTAAAAGACATTAACTTCAATAGCGAAGTTCAGATGAATGGACTTGCTATAGGGAAAGAATACATCCTTGCACCTCATTTCTCATCATTTATCGCCAAATACATCAAGGAATCAAATCCTGATGTTGAAGATAAGGATATTTTAAGCATTATGGTAAAAGTTGAAGATGATATGGTAGGAACCGTTGATGCAGATGGAAACGTGTTTAAGTTCAATACAATCGATGACATAAGACGATTGGCACAAGGCTGTGCTGCAGCAGGTTCAATACTTGAGAAGGCAGGTGTTGATCCAACAACCATGACTTCAACAATATTCAGAGGAGCTCACCCTGGAGGAACTGCAGCGATTGGAGATGTTGTTGACAATAACTTAAAAACAGAAATAGACGGTTTGTATGTAGGAGATGCGAGTGTAATTCCAATGTCTCCTGGAAAACCACCAATATTATTGATTTTAGCATTAGCCTTAAGATTGGCTAATCATTTAATTGAAGAAGTTATTTAAACTTCTTTTTTCTTTTTTTATAAATATGACAAAAAATAGTTTTAATTGATTTATTCTTTTTTTTAACCCATATTAATTAAAAACAAACCGACACAACAAACTAAAATTCCCATTAACTGTTTTAATGTAATATTCTCACCATATAAAATTACACCAACAAATATCAGCACAATTGCCAATCCAATATTTGCAACAAGTGATGCAGAACTTACTTTCCAACCTGCACGGTATGCAAAGATATAAGCCAATTCCAACCCCACAATAGCTATTCCCAATACTACAGAAGTCCAGTTTACACGATACAATTCAGTTAAGACATTTTCAGGTTTGACAATAAAAACAAAAATAACAGCAGTTAAGATAGTTGCTACAGCATATGTTATCATCAATGTACCAAAGGCATTTACATTGCTGGGAGTTGATTTGGTACAAATATTATAAACCGTATAGACAGGATAACCAACAAGATAGGCCAAATCATTTCCCACATAATTATACAACCTTTAAAGATATTAACTAATCAGAATAATAAAAAAACTATAAAAAATAATTAAAAACTATAAAAAATATTAGAAAACTAGAAAAAAGTTAAAAACATTAAAACTGTTTTGAGATTTCATCTGCTTGAACTAATCTTTCACAATAATGACATCTGAGAGTGATAGGATCAGATTCAACCAAATAGAATTTGCTTAGAATAGGCTCATCAGTATTTGATATGCATTTAGGGTTAGTGCATTTTACAATTCCATTCAATACTTCCACTAACTCCACTTTCTTTTTAGAGACTATTTCATAATCTCTGATAATGTTTATGGTTGCATGAGGAGCAATCAATGAAATCTTATCTATTTCACTATGTTCCACTTCCCTATTTTCAATTTTAACTATGTCTTTAAAACCTAATTTAGAAGGAACATTCATAGCAAGAGTAACATTAATCCCTTCCTTCGGAAGACCCAATATCTTCAATACTTGAAGTGCCTTATTAGCTTGAATATGGTCAATCACAGTACCATTTTCAATAGGTTTAACCTTTAACTCATGTTTAGTCATGATTAATTATATCTTTTAAATTTTATTTATAATTTATTATTAAAAAAACTATTGATAATTATTAGATAAAATTAAGAAAAATTATTAGAAAAATTATTAGATAAAATTAAGA
>JADLKP010000017.1 GCA_016838945.1 Methanobrevibacter sp. | reverse complement strand
ATAGAAAAAATAGATAAAAAATAAAATAAGAAAAAAATAGGTAAAAAATAGAAAAAATAGATAAAAAATTAAAATAGAAAAATTTTATGAATCATCTGGTAAAGGAAGCTTTTGCCAGAAGAATACATCATTTTCCTTTTTAGCCACTTCAACATATCCTTTTCTTTCTAAACTCTTAAGAATATTCTTGGTGTTACCAAATGAAAGGTTCTTGAAAGCGAGATCATTGAGATATTCCTTGACGGATAATGTATCCATAGCTTCATCTTCAGGAAGCAAATGATAGATTTGAGATTGGATTGAGTTTAGATTATTCAACTGCGGAGCAGTCAATTTTTCATAAACGAATTTGAATTTCTCAAGTTCTGCAACTGAAGACTTGTACTCTTCAAGCTCTTGCTTTAACTTTGCAACCTCTTCAGCATTGCTTTGATTAAGTTCATTAAGTGAATTTTCCAAATTAAGAGTCTGTGATTTAGAAGAACCTGTAGAATCAATCAAGTCAGCGATTTTTTCTAAATCCTGCTCTTCTACAGCTCGAATCTTAAGGTTATTTTCCTTAGCTAATTCCAACTCTCTCTTAATGTCATTCAATTCCATCAATTCCCTATCACCAGCAGATGTCTTGTTCATTACGCCATCATGAGCTTGGTCATCAAGGAAGCTGTTGTCGGACAATTCAAAGAAAAGGTCCTTGACTTCATTGAGCCTTTGAATCTGCAAGTCTTTCTTGGATAATTCGGTTTGCAGTTTAGCATATTCTTCACGGGAGACAGACTTGTCCTTTAATAAGCTGATTTGGACATCCCTTTCACGGATCGCTACATCACGAGAATCAAGTTCCCTCTGCAATGCTACAAGATTGTCCTTATTCACCAAGTTATTTTTCAAGTCGAGAATCTCCTCATTTTGAGAAGCTATTTGAGAATTAAGTGAATGGATTTCCATATTCTTTTCATCAAGGGTGGTTAAGGCATTTGCCAATTTAAGATTTGCCTGATTTTCCTTATTGCTTGCCTCATTTATCTTACGTTGCAATTCAGCATTCTTATTGTTGGCAATCTTCAGGTCATTTGAAATGGCTTGAATCTCATTATCCTTGAAGCTGACTTCATTCAATGCCTCTTTTAACTTGAGATTTGCCTGACCTAATTCCAATGTTTTGAAGCTGTTGAATTCCTCATCAAAGGATTCCTTCATTTTAGAAAGGGATTCATTTAAGTCAGTAAGTTCCTTAACCTTATCGGATAGGTTTCTGATTGTTTCATCCTTTGAATTCAATAGGTCTTTGGATCTGTTCAAGACTTCAATGTTAGTATTTAAAGAATGAGTAAGGTTTTCTATTTCATAGCTTTTAGTATTTAAATCAGCCTGATACTTAGCCTTGATGTCTGCAATCTCATCATCCTTGACTCTCATGTCATTGTCGAATTTAGCTAAAAAGTCGGTTAGTTCAAGGCTTTTGCTTTTTAAATCATCATCAAAACGAGTTTTTAAATCGGAAATTTCATTTTCTTTAGCAGCTAAATCTTCTTGATGTTTGAGTTTTAAATTTGAAACATATGCCACATGCTTATTCTTCAAATCTGTGATTTCAACTTCATGTTTTTCTCTTAAATCAGAAATTTCAGCATCCTTTTCATTTAATAGTTCTTCGGATTCGCTTTTTAATGTTTCGAATTCATCACTAGATTTCAAAGAATTTTGCTCCTCTTTCAATTGAACGATTTCCATTTTAAGCTTGTTGATTTCTAAAAGAGAAGATTTTACCAATTTTTGCAATTTATCCATATCATTTGAATTTTCAAAGCTCATTTTATCACTTAATAACTTAATTTAATGTTAATCAAAATAGATTAATCTCTAATTAAAACTATATCAATTTAAAATATGTTTAAACTTTTATTTATAGTATTTGCATAAATTGAATTGAAATTACATAATTATTTAAGTTTTGTTTAAAAAACAAGAAAAATTCAGGGTTCATTCATTTAAAACAAAGCAAGTCATTAAAAATTATAATCTATTTACCTGCAAATCCTTACGAGGAACTATTCTTTGATATTTAACCTTAGGATAGCCTATTACCATACATGAAACTACATCATACCCCTTTTCCAATTCAATGAGATTCCTAAGCTTTCTGCTTAATTTTGAACACATCACAAAAAATCCGCTGTATAGAACTCCAAGACCCATGCTGTTAGCCATTATTTCCATATATGCACTTGCAAGACCTGCATTTATATTGCTTTTGCTTGAAACGACTATTACCAATGGAGCTCCCTTAAAGAAGAAATCATCAGTCACTTCTATTCTTCTCAAATAGCTGCTCAGATTTCCTAATTTTTTGCCTTTTCTAAATAGATTTACGCAAATCTCTTCAGCTTCATCCTGTTTGGATTCGAGAATTGTATATTTAACATTCTGGGAATTTGCACCAGTTGGTGCATATCTGCCAGCTTCTAAAATCATATTGATTTTTTCCTCTTCCACCTCAATTGGTTTGAACTGCCGTGTAGTGCGTCTGCTTTTCATTGCATTCAGCAAAGTATCTTCATTTATTACACTCATAGACACTACCATTTCATCACTGAAGTCATAATTTGCCATCTTAATGGCGCCTTCAGGACAGATGGCGTAACAATGTCCGCATTCCATACATCCCTTGCCATGTGTCTGTATTTTACCGTCTTCCAAATAGATAAATGAATTCGGACAATCCTTTATGCAGGATGAGCAGACAATGCATTTTTCATCATCAATCAAAATAGGATCCATTTTATTACCTCTTAGTTCTAATAATAAATTTAACAATAATTAAATTTAACAATAATTAATAAATATTTTATGTATTATAAATTATTTATATAAATATTTATATAATTGTTTATATAAATTACATCAGACATAAAATCATTCATTTATTTTAACTTGGAAAACATGCATTTTTGTTAATGTTTTTTCTTTAGGAGTATGTTCAATGGATTTTAATGAAAAAAAATTAGTTTTGACAATGGCACGGCGAACAATAAGCATATTGATGATTATTTGAATTATTCTGAATTTGAAGCGGATCCGATTTATTGGAAAAAGCAATTATCTGATATCGGAAAATATCTGAAATTTTATAATATTCCATCAGATAATTATGAGAACATAAAAATATCCATTGACAATCAAAGGATTGCATCTCTACTAGATCAGCATAATGCTTCCAAATTTGAGTTTATTGTAGCAATATTCTCATTATACCTATCAAGAATTGACAATACAGAAGGCTGCCTTTTAAAAACACTTATTTCAACCAATAATGATATGGATAGTTTGGATGATGAAAAGGAATCCTTTGATAAAATTGACTTATGTAATTTGGACCGCCTTGATAAGACTTCATTATTAAAAATCAGCTATTCAAAAGATGCTCCATTTATAGACCATTTAAAGGAAATAAAACAAGTTTATAAAAAGGCAATTGAAAACACCGATATTGCTATTGACAACTACATTGAAAATGATTTGTCCAGCTATTCCATTTATGATTTTACTGATATCGAAGGCATATCTCTTAAAAATGGTGAAGGAACCGCATTAACCTTGAATGTCTATGGAGATCATTTGGAATTGATTTATAACTCTGATTTGTTTTCTGACATTTATATCGAGCATATGAAGCTCAATATCATTTCCCTGATAGATAATGTTTTAAATGATCCCAATCAAAAATGCGGAAGCATAAATATCTTATCTGATGAGGAAAAGGCATTGCTTGCGGATTACTCAGAAGGGAAGATGCTTGATGTGGATACGGATAAAACATTAGCCATGTCCTTTCGTGAAAATGCAATGAAATACCCTGATTTAATGGCAATTGATGATGGAGTTAATCAAATTACTTATGGAGAATTGGAATCTTCAACAAATTCCATTGCATATGACTTAATCAATAATTACGATATCGAATCTGGAGACTGCATAGGATTGCTGCTTCCAAGGACCTATCATTTTCCGGAACTTGTTCTGGCATTAAACAAGATAGGGGTGGCATTTACACCAATTGACCCCAATTATCCATTTAAACGTGTTGAACACATGTTGAATCTCAGTGAATCCAAATACATCATCACAACAAAGGATTTTGCTGAGGATTTTGATTTCCATAAGGAGTTTTGCATTGACTCAAATAGTGATTCCTGCAATGATTCCTACGAGGATTCATATAATAAGCACAAAGATGAAAACAATGATAAGCATAAGTATAAAAACAATGATATAAACAATGATAATTCTAGAATTGGCATGATTTATCTTGAAGATTTGAATAGGGATTTTGATAAACCGGTTGAATGTTTAGGAACTTGTGATGATTTGTTCGCAATAATCTTCACATCAGGAACCACAGGTCTTCCTAAAGGAGTGATGGTTTCAAATAAGCAAATCAAGGGAATGGCAGTCGCTTTTAAGGAGATTTTTAAAACATCTGTCGGTGATCTTATAGGTTATTTTGCCAGTTTTAGTTTCATTGCATCCATCAGATTGTTTGTATCCTTTATTTTTGCTGAATCCTGCAGGATATTTAATGAAGCGGAACAAAAGGATAGCCTATTACTGATAAAAGCTCTTAAAGAACGTGAAATGAGCGATTTGATTCTGCCCCCATCCATAGGAATTCCTATTTTTGAGAATGAAGACATAAAATTGAAGCATTTGATTTTGGCCGGTGCAAAACTGGATGAATTAAGCAACAAGGAAAGCTCTACACACTTGGTTAATTTTTACGGTACGACCGAGTTGATTATGGCCATAGTCAAAATATTTGATTTGAATGACAATGGCGAAATGGTGACCGTTGGAAAGCCGGTTCCCAATACATGGGCATATATTCTTGATGGTGAGGGCATGCCTCTTCCAATTGGCGTTCCGGGTGAAATCTGCGTTTCCAGTGATTATATAAGTCCAGGATATTATAATGATCCTGAATTGACAGAGAGGGTTTTTGTAGATAACCCCAATTCCACTTGTGAAGAAAATAAAAGAATGTATCATACAGGAGACATTGGGTTTTACAATTTTGATGGTGAAATTGAAATCATTGGTCGTGAGGATGACCAATTGTCAGTTAGGGGATTCCGTATTGAATCCGGTGAAATCTTAAGCATTGCAAGAAATTTCCCTGAAATTTCTGATATCCATTTGGACGTTGACCATGACAATCTCATTGCATACTATACACAAAATACTGATTTGGATATTGGCCTTGTTAAAGAAGCCTTAAGAAGCGAATTGCCATATTATATGGTTCCTTCCCTTTTTATTGAATTGGATAATATTCCTTTGAATCCAAATGGCAAACTTGATAAATTAGCGTTAAGGAACAAAACTTACAGAAATTCCATAACAGGCATTGGCGATGAAGTGCTTCAATGTGTTGTTGATGGGTTTAAGGAGGTTTTAAATGTTGATTTCGTATTTCCAGATGAGGACTTTATACAGTTGGGAGGAAACTCATTATCTCTGATGAAACTCCAACTGCTATTGAATGAAAAATTGGGAATTAACATATCCTCAAGTGAACTTATGGAACTTGGAAGCCCATTTAAAATTACAGACCATATTAAATATAATTTGGACATGCACTCTCCAATCAGCATCAATTACACTTTTGAAGACTATTGCCCACTGTCTGAATCCCAATTGAATGTTTATTTGGATGAAACTGTTAATGATATGGGCACTGCATATAATAACCCATTTAAAATAGATTTCAACGATTCTTTTTCTGCAGAGGACATAAAGAATGCTATTGATAAATTGTTGCTTGCTTATCCTGCATTAAATGCTCGTGTTGTAGATTCAAAAGAGATTTTGTCATTTAGTTTTGATGCTGATGTTGAAATTGCAGAAGGGAATCTGGATGACATTGCCTCCTTCGTCAGGCCATTTGATTTTGAGAAATCACTGTCACGTTTTTTAATTGTCCAATCTGATGATGGACTCTCTTTATGCATGGATTGCCACCATTTAATTTTTGATGGCTCATCTGCAAATATCCTATTGGATAGCATGATGTCAATCTTAAATGGAGACAGCCTTGATTTGATTGATGATGGAATTTTAAGAGAGATCTCATATGAAGAAAACATTTCTCAGGATTATATGGAAAAAGCCTTCCAATTCTTTGATTCAATCTTGGCGGATAAGGATGAAACATATGACCTGTTGCCATCTATAAAAACTAGAAGCAACTCCGATTTTGAATATAATGATGTTTTTGATATGGATGGTGAAGTTTTAAGTTCTTTTTTAAAGGAAAGCTCCATTACACACAATCAATTTTTTGCAAGTGTTTTCGCTTATACGCTATCAAAATACAGCGGTTCCTCCAAAGTCTTATTTAATCTAATAGAAGATGGCAGAGGACATATTGACTTATCTGAATCTGTAGGCATGTTTGTTCGCACTTTGCCACTTGCAATTGATTGTAAAAATCAGAAAGTCTCTTCCTTTTTAGATTATTCAAGCAGATTGGTTAAGTCCGCCATGAAATATGATTTGTACCCATTCCGTATTTTGGCAAATCAGTATGACTTGAATACAGATATCCTATTCCAATACTCACATGATCTTTTTTATAGTCTGATGGCAGATGGGGAAATGCCTTTTAAGGTTCATGACTTGAAGCATGACCTGATGGGCGACTTGTCATTTTTTATTTTTGATGTGGATGATGGCAGATTAGGAATTAGAATACTATACTCTGAAAAATTCTCCTATGAATTTATTGAACATTTTGCAGAGTCATATAAATTAATCTTAAAGGAAATTATAAGCAAAAATAGTTTATCTGATATTAATTACACTTCCGTTTCTGATTTAAGAAAATTGGATGAATATAATCAGACAGAACATGATTTGGAATATTGTGATATTTTAGAGGCATTCAATGACCATCTTGCCAAATATCCTGACGATCCTCTTGTATCCTATGAGAATAGGGTTTACAGCTATGGAGAATCTGCATTCCTTGCAGATAAGATAGCCAAATCATTAAATGATCTTGGTGTGCAATCACAAGATAATGTAGCTTTCCTTGTGGAAAGGTCTGAACTTTATATGTTAAGTGCATTGGCTATCATGTCTATCGGTGCCGTTTATGTACCTATTGACGATGCACATCCTGATGAGACCATAAATTTCATCTTAAATGACACCCATGCCAAAGTGCTTATTGTCAATGATTCCACTTATGAGCGTGCCAGCAGCTTAGGCAGTGGTGCGGTTCTTTTAAATGTAAGCGACATTGTAAATGAGGATCTGGAAACTTTATCCAGTTTAGCTACCATTTATGGAGACTTATCTTGCATTTTATATACCAGCGGCACAACTGGAGTTCCTAAGGGTGTTGAAATTACCAGAAAAGGAATTGCAAACTTTGTCGATTTCTACACCAATGAATATAATTTGAAGAGAGGGTCCATTTTTGGAATGTTTGCATCCATTGGTTTTGATGTAGGGGCAATAAGAGGCATTTGCGCACCATTATATGGAGGGGCATGCTTGGATATTGTTCCAATGGATATAAGATTAGACATTGCAAAGTTGAATAAGCATTTCATTAGTCATGGCATTACCCACACCACCCTACCGACACAGATTGCAAGACTGTTTATTGAAGAGGTTGAAGACACCACATTGGAAGTTTTAAATACAGGCGGTGAAAAGTTAGGCGAAATTAACGCTTCGGTGGATTATTCGTTTATAGATGCATATGGCCCTACAGAATGTTGCGTATCAGTGTGTGCAATAGAAGAAAAGGACAAGATGGACCCATCATCCATAGGCCATTTGTTTAACAACATTAAGGCATATGTATTGGATGATGAAGGACGCCGTGTTCCCATAGGTGCTGTAGGCGAATTGTTTATTGCAGGAAGCCAACTTGCCAAAGGCTATCTGAATCGTGAAATGGAAACTGAGAGGTCATTTGTTGAAAATCCATTTGAGAGCGATGAAAACTATAGTCGGATGTATGCTTCAGGGGATATGGCAAGAGTATTGCCTGATGGAACATTAGGTATTGTTGGGCGTCGTGATGGCCAAGTGAAGATAAGGGGAAATCGTGTGGAATTGCTGGAAGTCGAAGCGACAATCCGAGAAATGCATTCAATTGAGGCAGTTACAGTTCAGGCAATAGAACATGATGGCAATCATGAATTGGTTGCTTATGCCGTAAGTGAAGAGGAGAATCTGGAGGAAACCATTTGCCAATATGTTGCAAAACATAAACCAGAATATATGGTTCCTTCATTTGTTGTGAAATTGAATAGCATTCCTTTAAATGTAAATGGTAAAGTGGATAAAAGTGCATTGCCTGAAGTTGATAGAAGCATTTTGCATAAGGAGTATGTTGCACCAAGAAACGAAAGGGAAGAAGTCATTGTGGATGCCTTTGAAAAGGTATTCGATCAAGAAAATATAGGCATTAACGATGATTTCATTGCGTTAGGAGGGGATTCTTTAATAGGAATTAAGCTATTGTCTTATCTTGAGGATTATAGCATTACAATGGCAGATATTCTAAGCTTGCGCACCCCTGCAGCCATTGCAACCAATATTTATGAAACTTCTGCGGACTTGGACATTTATTCTGTTGATGGAGGTTGTCCATTAAATGAAGCCCAAGTCAGTCTCTTTGCAGGCATTTTAGCGGAAAATAACGCTGATTTCTACCATATTCCAATAAAAATGTCAATCCCAAAAGAGTATGGCATTGAAAGGATAATCACTGCATTGAATGAAGTCTTAGAGGCTCATCCAATTTTAGCAATGCATATAAGCAACCATTATGAAACAAGAGTTAAGAAAGGTTTCATTGAAGGAATTCGTGACGATATGGATTTAATGAAGGAAATGGGCAATACCTATGAAGACAGTTCAATTGTGGATTTACTTAAGGCCAATGGATGGGATATCCGAAAAATTTATCATATGTTGCGCTCTCTCCTAAGATTGTTTAAGGGAGAGTATCCATTTTTAAAAAAGGGCGACATACCTATTGATGTTGAAACCAATTTTAAAGAGGATAGCTTCAGGAAGTTCATGGCAGAAAGCATGGACATATATAAAAATTTAGCCATGTTCAGGATTTTTGAATTGGAGGATTCCTATTTGCTCTTTGGCAAATACCATCATCTTATTTTTGATGCAATATCCTCCAATATATTTAAACGGGACCTGCAGCTTTTGCTTGATGGGGCAAAGCTTGATATTGATGATTCATTTTTAAGGATGTCCGCTTTCCATCATCAGGTTAAGGACACCGATAAATATCTGGAGGCAGGAGAGTTCTTTGATTCCATGTTCAGGGACATTGAAGAGGTGGAGGACCTTGCTGGGGATGATGATGCTGAAGGTTTCAGTCTGAATACATATGATTTAGATTTTGATCAAGATTCATTTAAATCATTTTTGGATGATGCTGAAATTAGTGAAAACCTATTGTTTACTAGTGTTTTTGCTTATGCATTGTCTAAATTCGTTGATAGCAATAATGTTTCATTTTCCATAATAGATAATGGCAGGGACAGGTTTAATGACTATGATTCAATAGGATTGTATGCCAATGTTGTGCCACTTGTGATAAATTGCAGAAACCAATGCATTGATTCCTTTATGGAACATTCATCAGATATGCTTTATGGTGCATTGAAGTATAATTATTATCCTCTCATATTAATCTATCAGAAATATGGTCTTGACACTCCTTCTGTAATATTCCAGTTTGTTCCTGATTGGATTTCCTATGACATCATTAAGGAACAAAACGAGGAGGACTCATCTTCAAACTTGAGCAATGGTGTTCTGGATGACATTGTTAGCATTGTAGGTGAACTCCCTATTGACTTTGTTGTTCAAATTTTCCAAAATGGTGAAAGATATAGCATGATGATAGCAAATTCAAATAAGTTCTCCAATAAAATGATTGTAGATTTCAAGAACATTTACTGCACAATATTGGCAAATATTGTTCATCAGGACATGACATCTGATTTAAGCAGTACATTAAAAGATGAGGAGTGATGATTCTTTGATTGGAAAAACATTTAATAAATTATTTTAAGTGTTAATGATAAAGATTTGATTAGTATTCCAAGTGCTAATGATAACGAGTTGATTAGTATTCTGAATTTTGGCTTTGTTGAAATCCTATAAATTTTAAAAAAGATTCTAAAAGGAACCCATAAAAAATATAGAAAAAATTTAAAAAAAAATTCTAAAAGGAACCCATAAAAAAATATAGAATAAAACTTTAAAAAAGGTTTTCTAAAGCCTAATTTTAAGAAAAATATAAGACGAACATAAAAAAGCAAGTATTTTAAAAATAAGGGGAGCATATGAGCACTATAATTGAATTTAAAAATGTTGATAAGGTATACAAATCAGGAGATCAAATTTTAAAAGCTATGGACAATGTAAATTTCACAATCGAAGAGGGGGAATTGGTTGTTATACTGGGTCCATCTGGAGCGGGCAAGTCAACGCTCTTGAACCTTTTAGGAGGACTTGATTCTGTAAGTTCCGGTGAAATCATTGTAAATGGAAACCATATTGAATCATTCAATGACAATCAGCTTACGGAATACAGAGCCAGAAACGTTGGCTTCATTTTCCAGTTCTACAATCTGATTCCTACCTTGACCGCCATAGAAAACATTGAACTTATGAATGATGTTGTAGATGTTAAGATTGATGGTTTAGATGTGTTGGATGCAGTTGGTCTTAAAGACTGGGCAAATCATTTTCCAGCCCAGATGTCAGGTGGGCAGCAGCAAAGGGTATCAATTGCAAGGGCAATTGCAAAACAGCCTGCCATGCTTTTATGTGACGAGCCTACAGGAGCACTTGATTCAAACACAGGAGTATTGGTCTTGAATCTTCTTCAGGATTTAAGCAATGAAAAGAATACCACAGTAGTCATTGTAACTCACAATGCATTGCTCGCACAAGCGGCTGATAAGGTCATAAGAATTAAGAATGGGCAGGTTGAAAGCATAATTGTCAATGAATCTCCAATGAAGATTACTGATATAGACTGGTGATCCTAGGGGTTTATGCAGAATTTTAAAAGTGGAATTTTTTAAGTTTGAAATTCAATGAAATGGTGATTAAATGCTTTATAAAAAGATGCTTAGGGACATTTCAAATTATAAGATTCAATTCATTTCCATATTTTTAATGGCATTTTTAGCAGTGCTCATATTTGCAGGCGTTAGTTCGGAAGCTATTTCCCTTGAAGAAAATGTCAATAGCTATTACCATGACACCAATTTAGCTGACGGTTGGATCTTTGCAACACAAGTGGATGATGATTTTGTAGATGCAGTGAATGATTTAAGTCCAACCACTCAAACTGAACGGCAATTGGTATTAAGTTCGAAAGCTGATTTCAATACTGACCCTGAAATTAAATTGCACTTTCTAGAAGACAATGAAATATCTAAATTCCATTTGGTGGAAGGGGAAGAATTCAATTTAAATGATGAAGATGGAGTGTGGCTGGATAAAAGTTTTGCAGATAACAAATCCCTGAAAGTGGGGGATAGTATCACCTTCAAATTCAATGATATGGAAATTGAAAAGGAAATCAAAGGATTAGTTTACTCTCCAGAATATGTTTACAGTCTCCCTTACTATGCAGTAAAACCAAATCATGCAGAATACGGTTTTGCTTATATGTCCTATAAGGCATTTCCAATGGATAATGTCCCTTATAATGTTTTGAACGTTAAATTTGATGGAGATGCAGAGAAATACGATGCCCTGCTGGATGAAAAATTAGGTGATGATTACAATTCATTCCTGCAAAAGGATGACCATTCAAGTGTAAGCGCATATCAGAATATGATCACTCAATTGAAGATGATAGCAAACGCCCTTCCAATTGTTTTCATTTTCATTTCAATGCTGATGCTTGTTACCTCTATGAAAAGAATCATTACTCATCAAAGAACCCAAATAGGTATTCTCAAAGCTAATGGATTCAAAACCAGATCAATAATGCTTCATTATATTTCATACTGTTTCCTGGTATTGGTTGGATCTCTCTTGGGTTTGATTTTAGGCCCAATTTTCATACATAAAATTGCTTATCCTCCATTGGCTAAACTATTTGCATTGCCTTATTTTAATCCTATTGGAAGCATGAGATTTGCTTATGTAGTTGTGATAATGGTTTTATTGTCAATGCTCTTTTCATATTACTCAATCAGAAATATTGTCAATGAGCATCCTTCAACCATAATAAGGCCAAAGGCCCCTCAAGCAACAACTTCTTCATTTATTGAAAAATTGCATTTCTGGAAACATCTGTCATTCAATATTCGTTGGAATTATAGGGATGCAAAAAGGCATAACTTTAGGGCAATTACAACCATTGTTGGAGTATTGGCATGCACTATGCTTTTGATATATGCATTTGGATTGTATGATGGAATGACCGATTCGGAACATTGGGAATTTGATAAAATCAATCATTTTGAAAATAAGTTGGTTGTCGATGCTGATGCCAATGCATCAGATATCAATCAAGTTGCCGATAGGGTCGACGGAGATAAGATAATGGAATCTGCCATTGAAATAGAATCGCATTCGGCTAAAAAGACCGGATCGCTACTTGTCTTAAATGGAACTGATTTAATAAGCCCTACAGACATTCATCAGAATAGGATAAAAATCAATGATGATGAAGTTGCAATCTCACAAAAAATGGCTGACCTGTTGGGAGTTGGAGTTGGAGATACTGTCAAGTTTCATATTGTAGGTTCTGATAAATGGGTTGATGTAAAAATTGATAAAATCTATGGACATCCATCCTCTCAAGGATTAATGATGTCCCGTAAAAAATTAAAGGATTTGGGATTAAATTACACTACAACAAGCATTATCACTACAGAAAATGTTAGCAGAGAGTACGATGGCATCAAATCAATAATTTCCCGCGAAGAAATGATTGATAGTTTGCATGAACTCAACCAATCCCTTTGGATGATGATTTATGCGCTGATGGTGTTTGCAATCATATTGGCAACAATTGTCCTTTACAATTTAGGTTTACTGAGCTTTTTGGAAATGGAACGTGATATCGGAACCCTTAAGGTTTTAGGTTTCAAGAGTCGTGCACTCACAAAGCTGCTGTTGACACAGAGTTTGGCATTTATAATTATTGGTGGTTTGCTGGGCATTCCTTTAGGTTATTATGTTTTGGATATGGTTTGGAAATCTTCAAGCGAAAAAACATTTACCCTACCTTCAATATCCTTGATGAATCTATTTTGCACATTCCTAATAATTTTAGCCGTGTCAATTTGCATAAACATATATTTCTCATGTAAAATCAAGAAATTGGATATGGTTGATGCACTTAAGATTTTGGAATAGGGCATATTCCAAAATTTTCTTTTTTTTTTGCTTTGTTATATCCTATGAATTAGTATCAAATAAATCCATTCAAACACTATTTCTTATCATTAGGACTTTCCAATTCAAATTCAAATGTGGTTTGACTTATGCCATAATCATTAGCGACTTCCATAAGGTCATTATAAGTTGTTTCATAGCCTAAACTATCCTCAGTACTTAAATTAACCTTAAACTTTGCAGTCAAAATGTTTTCAATGCCATCTAAAGACCATAAATGAAACTCTTTTATTTCCTCAATATTGTCCACTTCCAACAGATCCCTTTTTAATTCAGTCAAATTCAAATTTGAAGGTGTTGACTGAAGAAGAATCTTAGCGCTTGCAATAAATGTCTTTCCCAAATTATATATAACCCATACACTAACTAAAATTGATGAAATGGGATCCAATATTGGAATATCGGCAAAAACCAGTATAATGCTGATTATCAAAAGGGCTATCCATTCAAAGACATCACCAAACATGTGAATGGAAATGGCATTTTCATTAAATGTTTTGCCCTTATTTAGCCTAATCAATGATGCACCTTTAAAGATTATTCCTAAAATGGCTATTAATACCATACCTGAAGCATCAGGACTCTGTGTAATGAATAAGCGATTGAATGATTCATACACTACAAAAAGTGATGCCAAAATAACGATTGTAGAGTTAAATAATGCTCCAAAAATAGAAAATCTCTGAAAGCCATAGGTAAATTCTTCTGTAGATTCCTTGCTGGATAATTTTTCCAATATCCAAGCTATTAAAATAGAAAAGGTATCGCTTAAATCATGCAGTGCATCTGAAATGATGGCTACACTATTGGTTGAAATTCCACCGCCAATAACCACAATATTAAATAATAAGTTTAAGATTAAGGCAAAAGAAAGGTTTCTGCTAGCTTCTTCATGAATATTATTATCATGCAAATTATTTTCCTTCAAGATATCCTCCTGATTAACTATCGTTTATTAACATGCAAATTATTTTCCTTCAAGATATCATCCTAATTAACTATTTTATTAACATGCAAATTATTTTTCTTCAAAATATACTCCCAATTAATATCATTAATTATAATTATGATTACTGATTTAAATAAATTTTTGTTTATGAAATGTGCTAAATGCTTGGAACTAAATCACTTCATCAAAAGCATTCATTTAGCATTCATTTTTTAAAGCAGCATAGGCCCTTAATATAGCTACAATCACCACTACAGTGACAATTAAACTGGATTCTGACCCATAATTTCCTCCATTGAGAATATTAGGTCTTGTTTTACTGAATATTATAATATTTTTTTTAACAAGTTTTCTTTATGGATTTCGTAAATGGAGTTTCACAAAACTTATTTATTTTCAATATTTTCATGCTAATTTATCTTTTAAGAAAAATTTTATAAATTACCTTTTATATACAAATAATATAATAATAAATTCTATTATTAATCAAAATATACTAAAACCAAAGTATCATACTAAGATACATTATTTAAATTAATATTATGTGATATCATGGATGATAAAGAATATTGGAAAGAATATTATTCAAAAAATTTCCTACCTACAAATCCTTCAAGTTTTGCTGAATTCGTCCTGGAATTTTTGGATGAAGGAAATTCCTTGATTGAATTGGGTTGTGGAAATGGTAGGGATAGCCTATTTTTCTATAAAAATAAAATAGATGTTATTGGTGTTGACCAGGTTCGCTGTGAAGTGGAGTTCCTAAATGAAAATTATGGGGATGACTCCTTGATATTTTTAAATGATGACTTCACCAATTTGGAAAATGCTCAATTGGAAAACAAATCGGTTTTATCTGAAAAAGAATTAGATTACATTTATTCTAGATTTACTTTTCATTCAATCAATGAGAAAAAGGAAGACCGCACTTTGAATTGGATAGAAAACAATTTAAATACCAATGGTCTTTTCCTTTTGGAAGCAAGAAGCTTAAAGGACCCTATGTATCAAAAAGGAAAATCCTTAAGTGATACTGAAAATTTCACTGACCATTACAGAAGATATATGGATTATAATAATATAATTGAAAAATTGACCGATAGGAATTTTGAAATAATATACAGTGTTGAAGATAAGGATTTAGCTGTATATAAGGATGATAATCCTTATGTAATCAGAATAATTGCAAAAAAACTTTAATGTTTCTTAGGTCTAATTTGATGGAAAACTTTAATTAAAAGATTTATTGAAGATTTTAATTGTTCTTAAGTCAATTAAAAAAAAAAAAAAAAAAACTAAATGTGGGATCATATGTCATTAGGTAAAAAATTTAAGGAAAAAGTCTTGGATAGCAGTGACAGCTATAATTTTTATAAGGATGGTTATGAAAACTTATCAAAAGAAATGGCTTCTTTATTAAAGAAAAACAATGAAGAGCTGGAAAATTTAAAGAAAGACTTTGATAATTTCAAAAAATCTAAAAAGGATAATGAAAAAATATTGAATTCACATTATGTCCTTTTAAGTAATTTATTTCTTGATTATGAGCTTAAACCTAAAGGAATGCTTAGAAATACCCAATATTTATGTCAAGAACTATTGGATTTCGTAGATAAAGTATGCCAAAAACATGACTTGAAATATTGGTTGGATTTCGGTAATCTTTTAGGTGCTGTCCGTCATCAAAATTTCATCCCATGGGATGATGACCTTGATATCGGTATGATGAGGGAAGACTCAATTAAGTTTTTGGAAGTTATTGATGAAGAACTTAAGATTCATGGTTTAGATGGCATTGTAAAAATCAGTGAGGAACGATTCATTGGCAAGAGCAAAGTAGTTGCCTTCACACAAATTAGTGTACTTGATGTCTGTTCTAAATCAGGAATTTTTGCAGGTCTCGATATATTTCCATGTGATTACATAATCAATCCTTCAGAAAATATAGAAGAAGAATTTTTAAAGGCTAGAAAAAATTTCCATACAAATATTCTAGAGGGTTTGGAAAGAAATGAAGTATATGAGAAATTTTACGATGAATTAAATTTAAGTTTTCAAAAACAGGACCATTTCATTCCTTCCGTAGAAATCTATGGAGATTTGTTTAATTTCAAATTATTCGAAACAGACAAGTTATTCCCATTAACAGAAATAGAATTTAATGGTAAATCATATCCTTGTCCTAATGATTACAAGTATCATCTAGAAAAGATCTATGGAAATGATTATATGGAAATTCCTAAAGTGGTTAGGCGCCATAAAAGGGTAAATAATTTAAAGCAGATCCCAGATGCTGAAGCAAAATATGATAAATACTTTAAATTGTTTAAAGAAGCCAATGAAAATTTCAAATACTAATTTATGGGTTTACTATTTTTAAGTTTAAATTAGTTATTTGAATAGCAGTTTTACGAAACTGAAGTTACTTGAATCTAATCTTAATTATGCTTTATCATAAATTTTAAAAAAAAAGATTCATGCATAAAAAAAAAGTTATAAAAACGGGCCCGACGGGGATTGAACCCGCGACAACAAGGTTAAGAGCCAAGCGCTCTGCCAGACTGAGCTACGGGCCCGGTTGAAAAAAAGTTTTAAACACAATATTATATTATATCACTTAGCATATTTAACTATTTTGTTTTTATGCTCATTTACCTAGATTCCTAATCTTTTTTTCAATCCGATTGGGATAAAAGTTCTTTTAGATAATTCATGTTTAATAATGAAAATTTTACATAAAGAGGAATTTTATTAACAGCTGAAATACTATATATAACTATAAAGAGAAAATTGTAACAAACCATATAACAAAAATTCAACAAATAAAAATTATCATTAATCCAATTAAATCAAGAAAGGAATAAATATGCCTAGTGAAAAACCAATCGGGCTTAGTGCTCGACAAAAGATTCAAAAAGGAATGACAATCACACGTGAAAAAATCATATCTATTGAATTTGATGAAAGCGTATACGATATTGTTGAGGTAAATGTTGAAATCAGGGATTTGGACCCTGTTTTTCATGATTATAAGATCGTGAACCTATCTGATCTTCATCTTGGCCAATGGCTGACTGCAGAATATTTGGAAGGAGTGATCGATATTGTGAACAGACAGGAACCTGACATGGTTGCACTTACCGGAGACTATGTGTCCTATATTCTCGATGATGTGGCAGAAGACCTTGAGCGATGCCTATCAATGATTGAAGCTAAGGATACATCCCTTGCAGTCCTTGGAAATCATGACCATTGGAACGGAGCAGAGGAAATTAGGCAAATCCTGAAAAATGCAGGGATAATTGACGTAAGCAATGATGTGCATTCAATATCCAGAGATGCTGAAAAGGGAACAGCCAATCTTCACATAGCAGGTGTGGACAGCATGAAGGTGAATAAGGAAGACATTGATGCTGTAATGCTTAAGATACCGGGACATGGCCCCGCAATAATGCTTGCTCATGAGCCTGATTTTGCAGATATTGCAGCTACTACAGGAAGATTTGCACTTCAAATATCCGGCCATTCACATGGAGGGCAATTCATCATTCCGGGACTCAACACCACAATTCTTAGAAGCGACTATTCCAGAAAATACCCTGTTGGAGAATACCAAGTTGGAGATATGGTGCAATACACATCTAAAGGATTGGGAACAAATGTTTTCTGGCTTAGAATCAATTGTGCTCCTGAAATAACCATTTTTAAATTAAAAAGCCCTGAAGTTGAAGCAAAAATTGGAAATAAGGAAAATGAAAATAAAAATCAAACCATTTCAGTAAATCACTCCAAAAGAACATTGCCGACAAGGGATGACATTGACAATTTCCTGAATATCGATGATATAAGTGAATTTATAGAGTCAAAAAGAAAAGGAATTCCAGAATATATGGAAAGCAAAACAGACAACATAAAAGAAAACATAACAGACATCCCAGAATACATAGGAAACAAAACAGACAACATAAAAGAAAACATAACAGACATCCCAGAATACATAGGAAACAAAACAGACAACATAAAAGAAAACATAACGGATATTCCAAAATACATAGGAAATAAAACTGAAACAATAAAAAGCAATCTGAATATAAGTTCAAAAAAAGAGAACAAAAAATAAAAAGCAATTAAAATATCAATTCAAAAAAAAAAACTAAATATAAACTCAAAAAAAGAAACAAAAAATAAAAAATAGGGGATTGGAAATAATCCCATTTAGTCTAAATTTATCTTCTGAGACAGTAAGGAACTATACAGAATAAGGATAATAATAAAACAGCTATTGGATTACCTGCAGCTATATTGGTTGCTGCACCAGTCGCCTTTTTAACAGACTTTGAATTAGAATTAGAATTAGGGTCTTTTGTTACAGAGAAATCATCCGCATCATATTCATCTGTAATAAAGTAATCCCCTTCTAAGCCCCCTTCAATAGATTTTTCACCGCTTTCTGTAGCTAAAAATGTTAAAACAACACTTTTACTACTGTTTTTACCAAGGAAACCAAAGTCTAAATAATATCCTGTATCATATTGGGTTACTGCATATTTCCCATCATCAATAAATTTTAAACTGAAATCGGGATTCTCAAACTCATCTAAAATTCCAAATCCTACCTTAACGTTTTCAGCATCGTAAGGGCCTAAGTTGGATACAGTAAATCTGATTTTAACTTTATCCCCTACTTTGTAGTTGTGATCAAGCACTTCAATTTTTAAAGTCCCTTCGGTATAATCAGGAATTTCCTCATCTGCATCAATGCTTGGAGCATCTTGAGGCACTTCATCAGATGCTTCTAAAGTATCTTCAGAAGTGGAACTTAAAGTTAAATCACTTTCATCTTGAGTTGCTGAAACAGATTCATCTTCACTCACACTAAGAGCCTCTTCATCAGCTGTGCCTATTTCACTTGGAACATTTGCTACATCTTCTGCGAATACACTACTGATGGACATCACAAATGCAAATACTAATAGAATAGCTAGTATTTTATTTTTAATTTTCAAAAGAAATCCTCCATTTTTTAAAAATTAAAATCAAAAACAATAAGAAATTAAATTAGCTATTGTTAAAGTAAAACTATTAATTATAAATGATTTATCAAAATCAAAATATGCCCTAAATGAATTTTAATTAACCAAAATAATATTGATAAATGGCCAAAAAATCAAAATATGCTAAACTGAATTGTTGAAAAGCAAATATAACTTTAATAATTGCATTAACAGACGATTCTAATTAAATTAATTATAAGTATTTTTGAAATAATTAATTTAAATTTTTTAGATTTATCCAATTTTTTCAAATTGAATAAATCATTAAAAATTATATTTTTTGAACATAATAAATTTTATTATTCTTTTATAATTTTGGAAAAAACCGTTTGAAAAAGAAAATTTTTCTAGTAAC
>JADLKP010000271.1 GCA_016838945.1 Methanobrevibacter sp. | reverse complement strand
AACATTAGTGTATAAAAATGTACATTCAATTAATTTTTTTTGCTGGATGATGAATATTAAAAAGCATTAAATTCAATTCATTTGTATGATATGATATTGTTCGTATTAAGTCGAAATATTTATATACTTGTAAAATATAATAATAATTAAGTATATTCAATTGTAAAATAGTATATATGATATTCATTATGATTGGATGAATTTAATAATTAAAATTTGTAATGTTTTAGGATGGTAATAATATGGAAAAATCAATTGATGATCTTATATTAGACTTAAAGGATTCTGATGATTTCGTTAGAGAAGAAGCAATCGGTTCACTTGAACTTAAAGGAGAAGAAGCAGTTGAACCTCTCATTGCAGCTTTAGATGAAAGAGATAAAAACATTAAGCTTGGTTCAATTGAAGTATTGAAAGCTATTGGTGATAAAAGGGCTATTCCTGCACTTGTAAAAACTTTAGGGGACAGAAACAAATTGGTAAGAAGAGAAGCTTCTACCGCTTTAACCACTATGGGTGATGAAGCTATTGAACCAGTTCTTGCAGAATTGGACAGTCCTAAATGGAGAGTCAGAGGTGCAGCTTGTTGGATTTTAGGTGCACTTGGCGCTGAAGAAGCTCTTCCAAAACTCGAAGAATTATTGAATGATGAAAGCTCTTTTGTGCAATATGGTGCAAAAGATGCTATCAACAGGTTACAAAATGAATAAGTAATTTATTCATTTCTCTTTTTTTATTTTTTTTTATCGAATTTTTCATCTTTTTGATTATTTAAACTATTTTAAACTATTTTAAACTTTTATATGCTATTTTTAATTATTTTTTCTAATGTTTCTAGACTAAACTTTAAAAAATTATTTTACTTTTCAACTGCTGTCTATAAGTTTATTTATAATGCTTGACATAATATAATTAAATAAAAAACATTTTATAAAATAAGGTTTTATTTATGATCACTATTACTAAAGCAGAAGAAAACGTTTTAAATCAAATCAAATCATATTCTGAAGATAAAATGGATGTTTCTATTTTAAAAGAAGATTTAGGAATCTATGAACATGATCTTAATGATTTGTTGAATAGCCTAAAGTCTAAAGGTTTGGCTATTTATGATGGCTCCACAGTTGAATTGAGGGAAGTGGATGCAAAGATCAATACTGTAGATTCAAAAGAGGATGTGATAAATGCTGAGCTAAACCAAAAGGAAAAAGCATCCTTTGATTTGATAAAATCATTGATGGATGATGATGGTTTTGTTTCAAGATATGAGATTGAAGGAAATCTTCTATATGGTGATTTGAAATTATCAGACTTTAGAATGTATCATATCTTATTGTCTTTGGAAAATAAGGGGTTAATAGAAGCTGTTTATAGAAAAAATGGGGATTACTATAAGGTTTTATAATTTCTAATAGGCCTTTTTATTACTTTTTTTTTTTACTTTGTTTTAAACTTTTATAGAAATTTTTATTCTTTCTCATCATCAGCGTTGAATCGGCTGAATTATATTTGATCATTCTATTTTTGACATGAAATCATCGGTTATATTCACTATATTTTCAATATTATATCCAACCAAAAGATTATGTTTGGTGTTTTCTATAATGATCAGCTCTGAATTTTCGATATTGTCACTAATTTTTCTTTGAATCTCCAAATCAGTCAAATCATCTTCTGCTCCAGCCATTACAATTGTTGGAACATCTATTTCGCATAATCTGTCAGTTATATTGAAATCATATCCGGCCTTTATTCCTTTTTTGATTCCTTCAATGTTTGCAACCTTTGCAGCTTCATATTTAACAATTTCCAATGTTTCGCTATGTTTTTCAAGCATATCTTCAGTTAATGTGTAAGGGACAATCACGTCAAAGAATTCAACAAATCCCTTATCGATTCCTTCCTCGAAGTCATTGAATATTTTAGCAAGTCTTTCATTCTGCTCACAAAAGCTTGACATCACTATAAGGCCATTAACCATTTCAGGGTGTTGTATTGCAAAATCCATGATAATATTTCCCCCTAAGGAAAGCCCTGCAAAAACTGCATTATCTATATTTAATGCATTCAATAATTGATAAAGGTCTTCTTGATATAGATCAATGGATATCTCTTCATCATCACTGGTTGAGTTTCCATGACCTCTCAAATCATAGATTAATACTTGATATTTCCTTTTCAATTCATTTGTTAATATTTTCCAATATTCCAAGTTATCGGATAATCCATGGACAAAAACAATTGTTTTTCCATTTCCTACAAGTTCATAATTTATAGATATGTTGTTTACATTTATTTCAGTCATGGTTATTCATTTATTTTAAGTTTAATATATTCTTTTTTGTTGAATTGATTGGTGAATGGTTTTTAATTCTTCTTTTATTGATTAAGTAAATATTTAACTTAAGTTAGTATTTTTTTTAATAATATCTTGATGATTTAGTATTATTTTTAGTAATATTTATATTATAGAAAGTAATAATATATAATTGAT
>JADLKP010000270.1 GCA_016838945.1 Methanobrevibacter sp. | reverse complement strand
TTTAAGCATTTTTAATTAATTTTTATATTGGTTTGAAAAATTGATTTTAGCTTGTAATTTTTTATACATTTTAATTATAAAAACGATTAATTAAAATGAGGGTTGTTAATTGAACACTATTAATTTTAATTCGTTTTTTAAAAATTGTTTAATTTATATTAAAATTATGAAAATAGTTTTGAATGTAGGTATATAGATAATATATTAAAAATAGTATTTTTTTAAAAATTTAAAAAATATAATTGGTTTTTCTTATTATCACTAAAGCTTTTTTTGATTATTTTAAAATCACTGTTGTGTTTTTGCACAATTTCGCATTATGAAAATCTTTTTTATTTTTGAAATTTAACCATCTATTGTAAAAGTAATCAGTGATTTTATGGATATTGAATATGTTAAGGAGAATTATCGATTCGAAACACTTGACCCGAAACATGATTTATCTGAGTTTAAGTGTGCATCAGATGATTTAAATGATTTTTTAAAAAATGATGCATTATCCCAGCAAAAGAGCAAATTAAACATAACAAAACTCGTAATGTGTGATGATGCAGTTGTGGCTTATGTTTCTCTATTAACAGACACTATACTTTTAAAGGATATTCGTGATGAAGATATTAAACAGGATATTAAAGACCAATTATCCTTAAGTTCAAAAAAGAGAAAACTTCCTGCAATTAAAATTGGTCGATTGGCTGTGGATGAGAAATATTCTGGGAAAGGACTGGGATCAGAAATATTGATGAGTGTCCTATTCAATATTAAAAACATTGCTGAAAATAGTGTGGGATTGAAATTTGTTACAGTAGAGGGTTATGCAACCGCATATAATTTTTATGCAAATCATAATTTCATTAACCTAAAAAAAGATGATGAAAAGTTAAAAGAAAAATTAGATATCATAATAGAACGAAATCCGGAAGAGACTTTCTATTTATATTTGGATTTAAGAGTTCTAGAATGATACCTTTCTAGCAGCATCATACCTCTTTTTAAATTCTTTATCCTTTTCGGTAAGAGGTTCACCATTTTGTTTAAAAAATCAGATGCTTCTTTGCCATATAATGTAGGAGTATCTCCAATTGGCTTTGCCCTGTCTTTCACCTCTTTTAATTAGTATAGTTAGTATGTCTCTTATTATTTAAATAACTGTTGTTTTAATGAGTTATATGGGGTTTACTATTTATTAAACAATCTAATTTCACTTATTTTTTAATTTTTTGTTATTTAGAATTTTTTTATTATAATGTTCTAAAAGGACTTTCTCTTAATTTAGTGTAATTTTATACAGGACTCTTTCTTAGCTTAATATATTCATTTAAAGATTCTCTTGTAGTACCTACTAAGATTCTATACTTTTCAAATTCTCCATTTTTAAGTACCTTTTCTATTTTTCCTCTTGCAACCCCTTCTTCACCGTCGATGACTTCTCCAGCATAGGTGTGTGTTAGGGATGCCAGTTCTGTAATTTCAATATCTGGTCCTTCAAGGATTTCCACATTTTCTACTGTGTATACTGCAGGATTGTCAAAAGCTCCTAATGCGCTTTTGATTGTGCAGTTGACTTTTGCGAATCCTTCTGGTTCGTATACAGTATCTCCCCAGGTTCCTTCAATCTCATCATAGTTTCTGGTTGCCAATATGTCGAATAATGTTTCCCTGATGAGTCCTCTATTGCTTTTACGTTCTTCATACCATGCGAACTCTTCTTTGGTTAAGCTGTCATCCTTGATTCTCTTATCATATACAAAGTCCCAGAAATCATCATTGATTCTGTTGAGTGTGATTGATTTGTCCAGTTCTTCTATATAGACTGGCTTGTCCTTGTTGTCTTTGTATGCCTTGATTGCATTTCTATGGTTTTCAAGACCATAGACTACAAAATCAAGATCTGAAGTTCCTGCCTTTTGAAGTCCTGGCAAGATTGATCCTGAGATTCCAAGGTCATCATAGTCGATTCCAGCTACATAATGGAAGAAGTCTGATAAGTCGAACAGTTTGCTTAACAACTCTTCCTTATAATCCAATTCATCTCCATTCTTGACCTTTTCATTGATTTCTCCGTAGTAGCTTGCCCTAAGTCCTTTCAATCTTTCTTCTGGCTTGATGATTCTTTCAACCTTGTCTATAGGAACTCCCATCATTTCAACGTTTGTAACATCACAGAAGTATAGGTAATCTGGATGGTTTTCCCTGAGGTAAGCATAAGCTTCTTCAGATCCCACTTTGGAATATCTGATTCCGTCTTTTTCCCTATCCCCATTTTCATCTGGAATGTATCTTAAAAAGCAGATTATCCTGTCTTCAGGGTGAATGTAATTGGTTGAAGCAAATAATAATCCATCTGTACTTATGATAAAGTCTCTTGTTCTTACTGTCTTTTTGGTTTTGCTCATTTGAATCCCTTAAAATTTTTATGATTTGATTAATGCAATTATTAAAAATATTTGATTATATTCTATTATATATTTATTATATGTGCTTATTATTAATATAGTATAATAT
>JADLKP010000016.1 GCA_016838945.1 Methanobrevibacter sp. | reverse complement strand
AATCAAGATAAAAAAAAATAGAAAAAAATAAATAAAAAAATTATGGCTAAAATACCTAATCAAGATAAAAAAATAGAAAAGAATAAATAAAAAAATTAAACAAAAAATAGCCAATAGATTTAAAGCCCTAAATGACTTCAAAACCAATAAGCTTAATCTGATTTGAAACCAATTCAGGGTTTTCATCAATTGGTTCAGACAATTTTGTTGTAATGTATTTCTTGTTGTCATCTGGGAAGACAGTTGCTATATTAAGCTCATCATTGTCCATGAGGACACTTGCAAGGAAGTTTGCACCGCTTGAAATGCCTATTCCCAAACCGAATTCCTGAGCGATTCTCTTGGACATGTTGATTGCATCATAATCATGAATGAGAACAATGTCATCAATCAATTCCTCATTGACGATTCCAGGAATGAAGTCATCTCCAATTCCTTCAATCATATGGCTTCCTTCAACCATACCCATCTTAAGAATGGATAAGGTACTTGGCTCCAATGCAAAGACTTTAGCATCAGGATTATAATCCTTTATCCTTTTACCTACACCCATAAGTGTACCGCCGGTTCCAATGCCTGAAACAAAGGCGTTCACTTGAGGGAAATCGTCGATGATTTCCTGACCTGTAGTGAAATATTGGGCATCAAAATTCAATTCATTGTCAAACTGTTTCGGCTTGTATGCACCGATTTCCTCTGCAAAATCCTCTACAAGTTCAAGAGCTCCCTTGAATCCGCCATCTTCTCTGGATACAAGGTGAACTTCTGCACCATACATTTGAATGAGTTTCCTTCTTTCTAAAGAAACCCAATCCGGCATGAATATATGAACCTCATGACCAAAGAGAGCACCGATTGCACTGAATGCAATGCCGGTATTTCCACTTGTAACCTCTATGATTGGTTGGCCATCCTTTAAATTGCCTCGTTCTTTTTCCTTTTCGATTATGTATAATGCTATTCTGTCTTTAATACTTCCAGAATAGTTGTAATATTCAAGTTTAGTGAATATGCTTCCTTTCTTACCATCATATTCATAATCAATTTTAATCATTGGTGTATTGCCAACTAATTTTCCAACATTCATAAAACAACATCCAAATTAATGATAAAATAAATTTAGTAAATCAATATAACATTATAATTTATGTATTTTTCTTATAATATACTTTTTTAATTAATGAGTGAAATTCAAGTTATTGAAAAAAATAAAAATAAAAATAAATAATCAAGCAATAAAAAATTAAAAAAAATGAAATCAGACTTTAGAATCAATGATAACTTTATCATAATAAAATTAAAAAAAATATTAAAAAAAATAAAATGAAATCAAGTTTTAGAAGCAATGATAATCTTATCATAATCAGATGAGGGAACCTCAATTCTTAACTTCAATGTCTTGATAAGCCCTTCTACGACCTTTCTTCCACCAGGAATAGTTTCATATGTCAATGCAGGAATAAACAGGAATCCTCCCTTCTTGACATGGCTTATGCTATTTAAAAAGATTCGGGTAATCTCCTCGCCCTTTATGTTCTGAAGGCTGTCATGGACATTGATGAGCACTGAATCGTAATTTCCAGTGACATTATCTATTTCCAAAGGAGTGACCTGTTTAACATTTAAGTCGTCAAAAATCTCATCACTTACAAGCAAAGTGCTGCCATAAGTATTGGCTTCCTTCAGCAGCGGCTTAATTTCACCATAATCAACATTTAGAACATTGGCTTTTTCTGACTTTTCACTTAGAATCAGTGAAAATGCATTCTTTTCAATGTCATGCAGGAAATCAATCTCCTTTTGAAGAGTGTAATGATCCTCATTCACCAAATAGATCAAACCGCAGCTTGAAAAGAGATCCTTGGTCTTTATAAATGACTTTCCAGGCAAACTAATATCTTCAAACACTGTCTTGTAATGGCTTTCCAATTTTTTGCCTATGTAATGGATAGAGGTTGAATCAGCAACCAAATCATAAGGAACAATGAAATCCTTTATTACACCTTTCGCATATAGTCTGTAAGGCATTTTTCTTTTTTGTTTGAAGAGTTCAGGCTTCAGATAGGCATCCAAAATGCTGTCTGTTTCATGCTGACCTGAAATCCTATCTAAAAACTCAGGTGCCAATGTGCCTCCACATGGACGACAATTGACCTCCACAAGAACAGGCCCGTCTTCATCAATCATATACTCACCATGAACCGGCCCATATTCAATGCCGATTGCATCAGCCACATTATATGCATACTCAATCATTTCAGCCTCACCAAGGCTCAACTCATCAACAGTTTCCATAATGTCATAAATGATGCTGCCATCAGAGGTCTTGACCTTGGAATATTTCCATATCAATGTTACCCTGTGTTTGCCTTCTGATGAGACTGTATTTACGATATACTCTTCACCTTCAATGAATTCCTGTATCAGAAGCTCTGTATTCTCATCGCCAAAGCAGTTGTACTCATCAAACAGTTCATTTATGTTTTTTATCATGTCCTCTTTGCTTAAGCAGATCTTAACGCTTGAGGAACCTGCACTATAGCTTGGCTTTATGACAACTTTCTTGAGATTCTCGCTGTCCTAAAATTCAATTGCCTCTTCCAATGATTTAACCGTTTGACCTCTGATAGATCTAAGGCCCTTCTCTTTCAATCTCTCCTGCATCTTGTCCTTCAAGGTCATTGCTTCAATATTATCATAGGAATTGCATAAAAGGTTTAAGTCATTGGCCAATCTTGTAGCCAACGCAACCCCTTTTTCACTGCCAGGCAATATCAAAACAGGATCAAACTCCCTAACCATTTCCAAAGTTTCTTCATATGTATCCTTTTCTGCAATCAAGGTATAATCCTCAGTGATTAACTTTAAATCCTCTTGCTTATGATGATCATAAGTTCTGCCGATTTCATTATCAATTACTTTTGAATCCAATACAATAGGATTATAATTTCGGTCTAGAATATCCTGTATAAAATAGATTCCTGTAGACATACACTCTACAATAATTATATTTTCCATATGAGCACCCAAACTTATTCAATAGTTAAATATATTTAAAGTAAATCATATAAATAATTAACATTGCTTTTAAAAAACTAATGGATTAGTGATTCGGAGAGATATTATGGAACATCCCAAGGGAATATATGCAATTTCATTTATAGAAATGTGGGAAAGATTCAGCTTTTATATTTTTTGTGGACTATTGGTACTTTATATGATAGAGGTATTGCATTTTTCAATGCCTTTTTCCAATATCCTTTATGGAATAATAATTGGGGCAGGATACTTACTCCAATTGGTAACAGGACAGATTACAGATACTTATTTTGGAAACAGAAAGGCAATAATAGTCGGTACCATACTAATGCTCGTTTCCCAATTGATATTTGCATATGATGCAAGCCTATATTATATAAGCACTGCAACACCAGCCCATTCCAGCTTTATTTTCAATTACCCTGAAATCATATTCTTGATTGGTGTGGTTTTCATTTCAATAGGCGGCAGCTTTCTGAAAGTGAGTACAACTTCCTTCATATCCCTATTTTATAAAGACCAGGAATCCCTTTTGGATGCAGCATATACCCTATTTTATATGGTTTTCAATATAGGCACATTCTTTGCTCCATTGATTTTAGGTGTGATTGTTGGAGTGCATGACCCTAGCCTATACCAATATGGTTTTATGGTAGGTGCAATAGCAAATATAATAGGACTTGTGAGCTATTTAGTGATTAAGGACAGATATTTATGTTCACAAGATGGTGAACCCCTTGGTGTTCACCCTGTTGCAAAAAATCTCAAAAAAGACCTTGAGAAGACTTTACCTAAAAAATTAAGCAAGATAGAAATCGACCGTATAAAGGCAAGTGTCATAGTTCTTGTAGTTGTCATAATATTATGTTCAGCCATTGAACAAATCAATACATCAATGCTTATATTGGTGATGAATTATGTTGACAACACCATCCCATTCCTCAACTATACCCTTAGCCCTCAAATGTATATTAGTCTAAATCCATTGTTTGTAGTGATATTGAGCCCTATCTTCATAAAAATGTTTTCAATGCTTTCAAATAGGGATAAGGAACCTTCATCCATTGATAAAATGAGCTTAGGATTGCTTGCCATAATCTTATCATACGGAATTCTTTTAATAGCTGTGTATTTGTCACCTGGACTAATCAACATGCTTTGGATAGTCTTGTTTAACTTTATATTGGTAATAGCTGAGCTCTTCATATCACCGATTGCATTAAGCTTAATTTCAAAATTGGCTCCAGTAAAGCATGCTTCCCTAATGATTGGAACATTTTATGCCGCAACTGCGATATCAGCAATGCTTGCAGGTATCTTTGCAAGTGCCTTCCCAGAAAATGAAGGGGTAGTCAATTATTTATTCAATTTCATCCCAATCCCTGATTTAGCATCATTCATATGGATATTCATTATGCTTGCAGGATTCATTTTCACATTGTGGATTCTTTTCAGAAATAGAATTAGAAAGCTTATGCATGGTGTAGAATAGTGCAAACACATAAAACTCATGCAAGATGAAATAGTGCAGAATATACAAGAAAACAACTAACATTTATGAGAGCGTTAAAATGAATCATCCTAAGGGAACCTATCTCATTTCAGTTACTGAAACGTTTGAAAAGTTAAGTTACTTCATGTTCACAGGAACATTAGTGCTGTACATGAACGAAGTATTGCATTTTTCTGTGCAATTCAGTGCGTTGCTTTATGGAATAATAGTAGGTTTCTGCTACTTTTCTCAAATGATAACCGGATATTTTACAGATGTATATTTAGGCAATAGGAAAGCGGTCATAATTGGGGGCATATTGATGCTTGTCTCCCAATTGATCTTTACATATGATGCAAGCCTATATTACTTAACAGAAGCTGTTCCAACCCATTCAACCCTGCTTTTCACATACCCTGAAATTATTTTCATAATTGGTGCAATTATCTTTTCAATTGGTACCAGTTTCATAAAAATCAGCGTCACCTCATTTGTAGGGCTATTCTATGAAAACAAGGAAGGGCTTTTGGATTCAGCATATACAATATTCTATATGATAACAAATTTCGGTCCGTTATTTGCTCCTCTAATCTTAGGAATCGTTGTAGGAATAGGTTATCCTCATATGTATCAATATGGATTTTTCATTGGCGCACTGGCAATTTTTGTAGGATTGATTGCATTCATAATGCTTAAAAACAAATATTTGGTTTTGGAAAGCGGAGAGAAAGTGGGAATTACCCCTATTTCCAAAATGATTGTGGAAAAAACCGGGGAAAACATTGCCAGGTCCAGAGGAGGGAATCTGACTAAGATAGAGAAAGACCGCATAAAAGTGATTTTCCTGATACTTATACTCTTCACCGTCTTTTATACAGGATTAGAGCAGATTTTAACATCCATAATCATAGTTACAATACACTATGTCAACAATACAATTCCATTTACAAGCATTACATTAGCTCCTCAAACTCTTATCTCTCTAAATGCAATATGCGTTTTAATATTAAGCCCAGTTTTCCTAAAGTTTATGCCTATGCTTGCAGATAGAAATAAGGAACCATCCAGCATTGGCAAATTAGGCATAGGCACTTTATTGATTACATTAGCATACACTTTTCTTTTAATACCTAGCTATATTCCAGAAAAAATTAATTTAGTTTGGATTATCTTTTTCCATTTCTTTTTGGCAATGTCTGAATTATTCATAGTGCCTATTGGATTAAGCTTAATTTCAAAATTGGCTCCCGTAAGATATAGATCCGTGATGATGGGAATATTATTTACTGCAACTGCTATTGCAGAGATATTTTCAGGAATATTGGCAAGTGCTGTGCCAACACCGGGACATTGCACTAAGCTATTTGGATTGATTCCAATCAATAGCCTATCCTCATTCATATGGATTTTCATAATATTATCCGGAGTATCAGGCCTAATATGTTTCTTGTCCAAGAAGAGAATCCAAAAATTAATGCATGGAATAGATTAATGGGAAAATTTTCAAAAAATAGTTTAAAAAATAAATAAAATGCTAAATAGTTTAAAAAATAATAAAATTCTAAAAAATAGTTTAGAGTATTAAAATTAGTAATTTATTAAAAAAAATAATAGCTAAGAATCATCTTAACTATTTAGTTGTTCACCAATACATTGGTCAACTAAATGCAAGAATTCATCCTTAGCTTCATATGGTATCATAGCACCAGCTGCGATGTCATGTCCACCACCTTGACCACCAAAGTTAACTGATACATCAGCCAAAGCTTTGCCTAAATTGACTCCACGGGCAACCATAGGACGTGTTGCTCTGCCAGAAACCTTAATATCCTTGTGAAGTCTGGACAAACCTAAAATAGGTTTATTGTCGTCCAATATTTTAGCAGACATTCCTACACCAGCAATTGTTCCCATAATGCTTTTAAGAACTTTATCCTCACTATAGAGGAATTGGATATTCTCCAATTGTTGAGCGCCTTCACGGCTGATCCAATCGAATCCTTTAGTGAGGTCATTCCTATAAGCTTTTTGAAGTTCAAGAGCCTTATCCAAAGATTCACCTCTTTCACCAAGAACTATGCTAAGCGCCAATCCATATTCCTTGTTTTTGCCACAAGCATCCAAGATTGCAGAATACTCCTCCAAATCACGTAAAACAGGATGTTCACGAGGAACACTGTAAACATCCCCAAAGATTTGAGGATTAACCTTTACAAGCTCATCCTTAACAACATCCTTTTCCTCATCTTCCAATTCAATGAACTGAATACCATAGGAAACACCCATCTTTTCAAGGAGTTCCTGTGAATTCTCCAAGCTGCCAGTCAAACCTGGAAGCGGAGGATTCAAGGTATATGCAATTGATTTGAAGAGAGGTTCCTGCGCTTTGGAGACTATCTTTAAATCTTCATGGATTTCCAAATTGCCTGCTTCTTGACCATCTTTCAATATTAATTGATTCACGCCAGTAAATCTGTTCTGACACTGCATATCGCCAAAAGCACCAATAAGGGCCATATAAGCCAAATGCTTTTTGTCCATGTCCCTAACTGAAATATAACTGGAACCTGCACCGCTTAGGTCACGACTACCGTCGATGCCAAATAGGTGAGGGTTTACATGAACAATATTGTCATTTGCCTGATGATCACTTGGTTGGTGATGATCTGCAACGATGACATCTGCCTTCAGAGAATTGAGTTGCTTGATGCAGGCACTGCCCATATCTGAAAAAACATACAACTCATATTTTTCCTTTGCAACATCTCTAATGACATCCGCTTTGAGACGAGGAACAATTGTTATATGAAATTGTCCACCTTCTTCCTTAATAGCATTGGCTATAATACCTGCTGATGATAATCCATCAGCATCATTATGAGAAATTAATCTAATAATGTTTTCATTTTCGATATGCTTTTTTAGCATATCTGAAGCTTCACACCCTCTATTCAATAGAGAATTATGTTTTTCATTATCTCTATTTAACGAGAAGTGCTGCTTTTGTTGGATCGTATCTCCATCCTTCTGGTAATTGACCATTCTTTGCATAGTATCTACCTAATCTACGAATTCTAGATTCAATGATAGTTAATCCTCTTTTACCATGAAGGTCTTTAGGGTTTTCTTCTAAGTGATCTCTGATATTTACTGCTCTTCTAATTAAATTCATTAAATCTTCAGGGTAATCTTCAGCTTGACCGTTTCTTTTTAAGATTTGGGTAATTTTTTCACCAGTGACTTCTTTGACACTAGGAATACCATATTGGTCTCTTAAAATTACTCCGATTTGACTTGCAGTTTTACCTTCTCTTTTGAATTTTACAATAAATTCTTCGATTTCTTCGTTGCTGTATGCGATCCATTCTGGTCTTGCCATAAATATCCTCTCCGATAAGTTTATTGATTATTTATAGTAAGGTCCTTTGTAAAACAGTTCATAGCGATAATTCTCATTAAAAGATCTCTAATAATCATAAACGATTGTTTATCACCTAAAAACCATTTTAAATTCAAAATGAAAAAACCTTTAAAAAATAACTGATATTAATCAAAATTTAAAATAATAAGTTTCAAGATCAATCAATCAAACTAAAATAGAATAAACGGGTTTTACCTGATTCAAATCCCAATATCATTTTAATAAAAAGATTATCTTATTTTTAAATCAAAAGCGATAAACGATTCCAATTTTAGAATAAACTAATCCATTATTTATAAAAGAGACCAAATCGTCGATAAAACTGTCTATAATATCTTTCGCTAATTAAAAAATATTAAAAAGTTTATTATTTATCATCTTGATTTGTATACCAATTGATAAATTTTTCTAAAGAATTTCTTCTATGTGAAAACCGGTTTTTCTCTTCAGTAGTAAGCTCTCCAAAGGTTTTGCCTTCTTCCTCTATTAAGAATATTGGATCAAATGCAAATCCAAGATTGCCTCTTTCTTCAAAAGCGATTTGACCTTTGACACGCCCTAAAAAGACCTTGGGCTCAGAATTGGGTGTGCAATAGCCAATAACTGACCTGAATTCAGCGTATCTATCGTCAACCCCATCCATAAGCTTCAATATATTTTGGTTTCCAAGTGAATTCTGTACAAATTTTGAATAGGTTCCTGGAAAACCGTTTAAAGCTCTTATGAATAAACCAGCATCTTCCACAATCACAGAGCGATTTAACTCTTGGCAAGCATATTCAGCACCGAATTTTGCCACATCCTCAAGAGTTCCTTGAGGTTCCATGTAGCCTAAATCAATATGCTCTAGTTCAACGCCAAAAAGTTTGAAAATATTCTCTGCTTCTATTACTTTATGTTCGTTCCCAGTTATAAATGTTATCATAGTTTTTATTATATAAAAAAGTTTTAATATATTTATCTGAAAAATCAAACTGAAAAAGAAAAGTTGAAAAAAGAATGGAAATTATTTGGAATTCTTAATCTCCAAAATCCTTTCTAGAGGAATATTCAAGTCTTTAGAAAGTTCTTCAGGACTATAAACCTCTAAAAGTTTAGAAATTAATAATTCCTCCATTTCTTTAGCTTCTTCTCTTCCTTCAACTCTACCTCTTTCCAATGTCGCCTCTTCAAACTGTTCCAAACAATTGGCTATTATAGCTTCCTCCAACACTTCTTCAAAAGGTCTTTGAACCAATTCAGACATTCTTAACACTTCCGTTATAAAATTTGTATTTTTTGATTTTCTAATTTTATTTCCTATCCATAATTCCAAACATCTTTGTGCAATATCCAATAATGTATCTTCAGCAATAATATGGCCAAATAATTTTAAAAGTTCTAATAAAAGATCCTCCATCTGTAAATCATTATAAAATGTAGGAATCCAAATGAAATCTAAAATATCATAAGCATCCCACTTTTTTTGATTAAATATTTTATATTTCAAGTTATTAAGCAAAACATTGCCATTAATTTCCTGTGTAATGAACCACACAGGGCTAAAAAACATTAAATCATTTAAGTAATGAACCCTTTCAACTGGCAATTTACCAGTATAGAAAATAAATGGCATTACCGATTTTTTAGAAGCCTTATGTAAACTTACACAGTAACCATAATCACGCATCATCAAATCATCATTTATGGAGGAGTGATGTTCTATATTTATTAAATCCCCATTAGATTTTTGTCTGACAGAATCTAAATTTAAATTCTCAAATGATGATGAAATGACCCTGCTGTCATATTTATTTTCAATGCCTGAAATTTTAGTAATGTACTTTGGAAATTCCTCAATTTCAGACATGCAAATAATAAATATCTGGTCTTCAACATCATATCTAAAGGGAAGATGGAATTTTTTATTTTTTAACATATTATCCTCCTAAAATGTCCAAGTGAAAAAAATAAAAACTCCTAAACAAATATCCAATTACACTCTACTGCCTAAAGTAAACACCGAAAAACTATAGACATTTCCATTTATTAAATAGTTTATAAAACACTTATTCAAAAATAATGTGCATTGTATTATTTAATTTGGAAATAACACTATATAAAAGTTTGTTTTTAAATATAAATAGAATATAATTCCAATATTGCTTTAATATTAAAAAATAATTAGTAAAATGTAAAATTAGTTTAATATAGTAAACTATACATAAAAATAATCATTTTAAAAGAAAAAAAATTAAGAAAATTAAGAAAATAAAAAAAGAAAAAGTCAAGAGCAATTCTTGAACTTAGTGAGTATACCTTCCTCTTCCTTCAATCTCAGCTATCTTATTTGCCATTTTAGATTGATTGTTAAAATCATAAGCTTCTAAAATCCAATTGAATGTTTCAGTGGCTATATCATAGTCAATGCTTTGGAATGATTTCTTTAAAACCAGCAAATCCGCTGCCTTATCTTCCAATAGGTCAGAATACTTGCCTAATCCAAAGTCGAAAATAGCCAGATTATCATTAATATTGTCTAAATCATCATCCACCAAAATCATATTGGATCCTGTCAAGTCACCATGAATGATGTCTCCGTCATGGAATGCCTTGATGTTTTCACCGATTGCAATAGCCAATCCCTTACGTTTTTCATCATCAATAGCTGACATGACATCCTTAACCAATGATCCGTTGATCTTTTCCATGACAATTGATTTGTCTTTAAAGTCAACATCATATAAAATAGGAGCTCTGACACCAGTCCTTTTTACATCAGACAATATCTTGGCCTCGCTCTTTGTTCTAAGCTTCCTGATTTTATTGTCTATCTCTTCAATCCTATAGGATTTGGAAACTCTGCTTTTTACAATAGCTTCCCTGCCAAGCCAAGTCGCTTCATAAATGTCGGATTCTGCCCCCTTTGCCTTAAGTTCCTTAGGCAAATCCAATTTGATCTTTGCATTGTCCACCCATGGGGCATCCACTTCATCGGTCCTGAACCTTTGAATGATATTTGTCTCTTCTATTTTGAGTGGTCCAAATGTCTTATACATCAATTGGCCTAGCCATGCAATCATTACACCATTGTCACCGGAATACTTCATCTCAGGCATGTAGAACTTGGCATAATGCTCTTCTGCCATAATCCGCATCATTTCTCTGAGTCTGCTGTTTGCAGAAACTCCTCCACACAATAGGACCTCATCCTTTTCAGTATGTGCAAGTGCCCTTTCGGTTACTTCAACAAGCATTGCAAATGCGGTTTCCTGAAGGGAATAGCAAATGTCTTCTATCCTTTCGCCGTTCTTATGTGCCCTAAGTGCTGCAGAGAGCAAACCGGAAAATGAGAAGTCCATCCCCTTAACCACATAAGGCAAATCGATATATGAGCCTTCCTTTGCAAGCTTTTCAACTACAGGCCCTCCTGGATGTCCAAGACCTGTTTCACGGCCGAAATGATCGAGACAGTTTCCAATGGCTATGTCCAATGTTTCACCAAAGATTCTGTATCTCCCGGATTCATATGCAATGACCTGACTGTTACCTCCACTAACATAAAGGGTTACAGGATTGCGGGCACCGGTATCCAATTTGCCTATCTCAACATGTCCGATGCAATGGTTTACACCAACGATTGGAATATCAAGGCTTAATGCAAGTGACCTTGCAGAAGTGGCAACGGTTCTAAGTGCAGGGCCAAGACCTGGACCTTGTGAAAATGAGATGAAATCAATATCCTTATAGCTGAGCCCTGCATCTTCCATAGCTTGTGGAATGAGTTTCGGAATCCATTTGGCATGATGTTCAGCTGCCTCTCTTGGATGTATTCCTCCCTCTTCCGGATACAACTGTTTTCCAGCCATGGCTAAGACATTGCCATCACTGTCTACAATTCCAATTCCAGTCTTTTCTGCAGTTCCTTCAATTCCTAAAGATATCAATGGATTCACCATAAGATTTGTAATATCGAAATAAATTAAAAATAAAAAATATTTTTTATGAAAATTAGTTTTTTTAATTAATTTGTCATTTTAATAATAATTTATCATTTTAATAATAATTTATCATTTTTATAATTAATTTATCATTTTTATAATTAATTTATCAACATACTTTTATATAATTTTTACCAATAATATATTTATAGAAATGAGTTAATTAATTTAATGAATCTATGAACTAAAAAGATTGAATTCAATTAAGAAAAAAACTTAAAAATTTTAAAAATTACTTTTTCAAGATGATAAAATGGTAGAAGGATTAAAAACTTACGGCTCAGATAAACTTGTAAAAGAGTTGCCAAACTTAAAGAACCCTATTTTTATATGTACAATAGCTACAACTGAAACATCTAAGATTCCAGGCCTTACAGGTGCTGGAGCTACTCCAGAACTTACAAAATACACTCCTGCAGGAGATGCAGAGCTTATTTTGGATGGAGAGGTTAAATGTATGACAGATATTCCTCAAACAATCATTGGAGAAGTTGTAACTCCTACACCTTCAATGATCACCAAAGGTTCCCTTGCACTTTGTGACTGTCCTGTCATGGTATTGGATGCAGGAAGTGAAATCAAGGCAAACAGCGATGTCTTTGACATAAGCGATGGAAAATGGGGAAAGGACATCAGAACCGGAAAGGCTGTTGAAGACCCTGAAGGGCTTTTTGAAAAGGGATTCGAACTTGCTGAAATCCTATCTGAAAAGCATGACTACATCGTGATTGGAGAAAGCCTGCCTGCAGGAACAACCACTGCACTTGGAGTATTGGTTGGTCTTGGCTATGATGCAAAGGGAAAGGTAAGCGGCTGTATGGACACTAATCCTCATGAGATGAAGAATGCATTGGTTGAAGAAGGATTGGAGAATGCAGGTCTTGAAGAATCAAAAGACAACAATCCATTTGATGTAGTGGCTGCTGTCGGTGACCCTATGCTTCCAGCAGTTGCAGGAGTCCTTATGGGTGCAAAAGTCCCTGTCGTTTTAGCTGGAGGAACACAGCTTACTGCAGCATGCGCAATAGCTAAGGCATTGGATCCTGAATTTGACTTCTCAAACAGCTGCCTTGCAACTACCTCATTTGTTGTAAAGGATGACACTGCAGACATATTAGACATAACAAATCAGATTGGTGACATTTCCGTAAATGCTGTAAACCCTAACTTTGAAATATCCCGTGTGGGAGGTCTTAAAAACTACACCAAAGGTTTCATTAAAGAGGGTGCAGGTGCTGGAGGAGCAATGTTTCTTGCTTTAATGTTAGGAAATGGCATCGATGAGATTAGAGAATCAATCGAAGATGCATGCAGCTAATTATTCTTATAAAAAGAAGATCATTAAAGTTAAATAAGTGCATGCAGCTAATTATTCTTATAAAAAGAAGATCATTAAAGTTAAATTATTAATTTAATTTAACTTATTTTTTTAAAGTAAAAAATAGTTTGTAATTATTAAAACAAAGATAAAAATTAAAAAAATAGGCTAAAGCCAGTTTAAATATCTAAGAAAAAAGTTTAGAAAAAAGAAAAATAGAAAAAAATAAAATAGCTTATTCTTGAATGGAAATAAATGCTATTTTTCCGCCTTTAATAACTTTTAAACCTTCACCATCATCTAATACTAAGTTTAAAAAGTTATCAATGGCAATTATTTTTCCTTCTACTTCTTCCCAGTTTTTTAAACCAATGAGAACGTCTTTGCCTTTGAATTTGGCAAATTGTTTATTTACTTGGAAATTATCACTCATTCTATAGCCTCATAAAATTTTAAAAATAAAATTTAGATTAATATAAGTTTTGTAAAATATAATTTATTCTTAATGTTTTATAAACTTAATCAATTATTTCAAAAAATCAATTTAAGTTCAATTCATTTAAAAGTTTATCTCTTTCTTTTCTAAGCTCTTTCAATAGCTTCTCATCATTGCATCCTTCCTTTTCCAATTTCGCTAAGGTTTGTGTAACAGCTTGCAATGTAGCTTCAAGTTGATTTACAGCCATGTTTTATCTCCTAAAATTTTTTATAATAATTAATAAACATTATGTATCTTATCTTATATATTGTTTGTGTATTATGAAATAAATTTCACTATTCGCCATACCATTCCTTCAATGCATCCAGACCATTAGCCATATCCAATATCAAAGGAGTCAATGTAGGAACGTTCTCATTCAAAAGAACATGATCATCCGAATCTTCAGGATTTCCATCATAAAAGATGCCATCAATCCAGTAATATGCCCTTCCTCTTGGATCTATACGCTTTTCAACAACAGGCTCATACATCCGGGTAGCCAAAGGACATATCTTAGGCTCATATGAATCCGGATTTGCCGGAACATTAAGGTTCAGGATGTCAACACCTTCAGGAAAGCCATTGTCAATGACCTTTTGGATGAGGTTTCCCAAGACCTTCTGGCTTGATGAAAAGTCAATTTCAATATGGCCCTCATGAAACTTGATGTTGTCATCTGGAGTATGCTGGCTCACTGCAATTGTAGGAATTCCCAATGAAGCTGCCTCTGTTGCAGCACCTATTGTTCCAGATGTTGAAAGCTCTCCTTTTCCAGTGTTTCTACCTGTATTGATTCCGGAAATCACCAAATCAGGCCATTCATCCATAAGCTCATAGATTGCAATGGTCACTGCATCTGTAGGGGTTCCAGTGACTCCATAGCCAATATCCCCATCTCTCAAATTCACCTCATTTACCCTGATCGGTTCAACGAGTGTCAATGCATGACCTATTCCGCTTTGCTGATTGGCCGGTGCAACCACCATGGTTTCTCCAAATTTTTGGGCAGCCTGTTTAGCTGCCAGAATGCCTGAGGCGTCTATGCCGTCGTCGTTAGATAATAAAATTTTCATATGAATCATCAATTAATAACAATAAAAAATAGATTAAAAAAAGCAATGATTTTAGAATTATCCGATAAGACAATCCTAATCTCAAATCTTAAAAAACTTATAATAATCCTAAAATCCCAAGTCTTAAAAAACTTATAATAATCCTAAAATCCCAAGTCTTAAAAAACTTATAATAATCCTAAAGTTACTTTAATGAAGCCTTGTTGGCAGAGATCAATTTTCTTGCTGCCCTCATATCATTGTTGTAGATATGTCCTGAAGTTGAATGATAGTGGAGTCCGCCGAAGTTCAATTTGTCTCCCATGATTTCCTTGTTGACTTCCTCTTTCATCTTAATTCCAATGTATGTTATGAAGAACATGTTGGAATAGAATGCTCCAAAGATGTCATTGGAACGGAAGAAACAGTGAATGGTCAATTCCCCATCCCTTACGAGAATCTGTATGACTTGAAGACATGGAATGTCTTCCCTGTCCCCATCCAATGCAGGGTCGATGGTGACTGCAACTGCACGATTACTTCCTGTAGCAGTTAAGATTCTCTGTTTCATGGTTTCAAATTGGTCTACACCGAAATGCTCCAATATACGGTTAGGGTAGGTGTAGACAAATCCTTGATCATCTCTAATCTCAAAGGATTTTACATATTCATACAATGCATCTCCCTTGATGGGACAGGAATCAATGTCAAATTTTCCGCTTTTGATTTCCTGCAGCATCAACTCAGGAGTCATGTGTTGATATTTTGCTCTGAATTTCAAATCCAATGGATCATCAATAAGATAATAGTTACCGAGATTTTCTTTTAGATGATGATCGCTGTCCTTATATGTCTCCTTACCTTCAGTTAAGATTTTATTAACAAATTCTAAGTAACATTGACCAATAGATTTCATAATAAACGATTCCTTAGTTTTATAATTAAAATAATTTTCAGTAAAAATAATTACAGACTTGAAAATAAGCTACTTGATTTAGATTATTTTCATATTATTTAATTATATATGATTACCTTATTATAAAATTTTTTATTGAATCAATGCCGAGTGAAAAATTAATAAATTTCATGGAAAATCTTAAAAAAATTAATAAAAATTATATATTGAGAAAATATAAATATATTATATTAAAATTAAGATTAGGTGAAACCGTGGAAAAACCACAATTAGTGAATTTTATAGCTAAAGTTCTTGAAGATTCTGGCTTTAAAGTTTACAAAAATTTTAAAACATCCCAACAGGTTGTAGACATTTATGCAATTCTCCAAACCTCAATGGGGGATTTTGGATTGGTAGTTGCATGCAAGAACTACGATAAAGACTGGGAAGTTGGAATCGATGTTTTAAAAGAAATGGAAGTCATTGGCAAGAAACTTAAAGCATCTAAAGTTGCTGTTGTAACCAGTTCCGGTTTCTCTTCTCAAGCAAAAAGATATGCTCAAGAGAGAAAAATCAAACTGATCGACAGAAACCACCTTGTTACTTTAGCCAAAAAATATTCAAATAAAAATAAAGAACCAAAAGCAAGATTGGATCGTAGAACAGACAGAGTTGCGGATATTGACAGTGATTCATTCTATAATAGGGATGTCAATAGGGATTATATTGACAATGCATCAAACTATGGCAGACAAGACAGCTACTATGATGACAGGTCATATAACAGACTTCAAAACACTTATGAAGGCTATGAGGAATATGCTGAAGACATGGAATATTATGAGGATGAAGTCGGCGGATTGGAATTGAGCCATTACGATGAGTATGATGATGAACTCTATCGTGCGGAATTCCTAAACAAGACTCCAAGGGACAATTATTCTGGCCCGGTAAGTTCATTGTTTGCAAACCGCTACGAGGAAGCTCCTAAGAAAAGCAGAAGGTCCTTCCTATCAAGCAAGCAAAACAGCTCTAACAGTCAAAGAAATAGAGATTTAGGAACTAGAAATTTAGGAAACAGAGGAAGTCCTGACTATGGCAACAGACATAGCTTTATGTCCTCATCAAGTAATGCATTAAGCAATTACGGCAATCATCTTCCTGAAAAGCCAAGCAAACCATTTGGAGAAATAATTAAGCCTCTCCTTCAAAATACCATTGTAATGGTTGCAGTTACAGTTATCATTTCCTACTTGATTGGATTCATCTTTGGAAAAATAGCTAAAATCCCAACAGGATACTTGGGAATCGGAGAGCTTATAATAGCATTGCTTTTATCCTATGGATTAGTGATCTATGCAGATAGGGAATCAGATATTCTAGTAAAAGGAACAATTGTATTCTTTATTTCATTAGTGATAATAATGATATTGATTGTTGCTTTCTAACTTAGTTTTTGACAAGAAGAAAAACTAAACTCTTAAGGTTTCAACTAATCAATTGATTTTAGATATCTAATTCTTTATTCTTATAAGAAATCACTATTTTTATTTTTTTATTTTATTTTTAATTATTTAAAAAAAGGCTATTTTTAAGAATGAAAAAATGTTTAATTCTATTTTATACGAACAATTAAAATGAGTTAAAAAATGCAAAAAAAACATGCAAAAATCAAAAATTAAAAAAAAGTAAATCTTTCAAAAGAAAAGATTTTAATCAAACTTTTTTTATAAGTTTGAAGGAATGGTTCCGGCGAGATTCGAACTCACGATCCTCTCGTTGTAAGCGAGATATCATACCCCTAGACCACGGAACCAATGAAACAAAAATAGAATTAAATTTATAAAAAATTAATTCAAAAATTAAAAAAGCAATCTCTTTTACAAGAAAAGGATTTTGGTCAAGGTTTTTGAGTCGAAGACTCAAAAAGCTTGGAAGTGGTTCCGGCGAGATTCGAACTCACGATCCTCTCGTTGTAAGCGAGATATCATACCCCTAGACCACGGAACCATACTACATTATAAATTTAGTTAACCTCTTATTTAAAACTTTCGATTAAAGGAATTTTTAAAAAATAATCCATGCGCATTTTCCAAAAAATAATGGCAAATAATTGATAAAATGCAAAAAATTTAATAAAAAATGTTCAAAATAAGGCAATATATTTAAAATATAAGAAATAGATAATTAATAAAGGAACTATTTTAAAGACAATTTTCTAACTAGAACTAATAAATAAAAATCCCTTTAAAAACAATCCTTATATTGACTAGGTGACATAAAAAATTACTTTTAAAAAGATAAAAAGGTGAAAATATGGCATTTGATGAAAATCTAAAAGTATGGATGGATGGAGAATTTGTAGCATTGAAAGATGCTAAAATCAGCGTTCTCTCACACGTAGTACACTATGGAACTGCAGTATTTGAAGGTATAAGATGTTATGAAACCGAAAATGGACCTGCTGTATTCCGTTTAAAAGAACATGTACAAAGATTATTTGATTCCGCTAAAATTTACAAAATGGAAATTCCATTTACTCAAGAAGAAATCTGTGATGCAATCATAGATACAATTAAAGAAAACAACTTAAAAGGATGTTACATCAGACCAATTACCTACAGAGGATTTGGCGAATTAGGTGTAAACCCATTAAACTGTCCTGTTAACACCACCATTGCTGTATGGGAATGGGGAGCATACATCGGAGAGGAAGAAATGGAACAAGGTGCAAACATAGGCATTTCCACTTGGAGAAAACCAGCACCAGGAACATTGCCTGTACTTGCAAAAGCTGCAGCTAACTACATGAACTCACAGCTTGCAAACCTTGAAGCTGGAGAACATGGTTACGATGAAGCAATCCAATTAGATTATCACGGACACGTTGCAGAAGGTAGTGGAGAAAACATTTTCATTGTAGAAGAGGGCAAACTCATCACTCCTGACTTAGGTTCTTCCATCCTTAGAGGAATTACCAGGGACAGTGTCATGACCATTGCAAAAGACTTAGGTTATGAAGTTTCTGAAGAAACCATTTCAAGAGAAAGATTATACTTAGCTGATGAAGTATTCTTCACTGGAAGTGCTGCAGAAGTCACTCCAATCCGTGCAATCGACAACAGACAAATAGGTATCGGATCAAGAGGTCCTGTAACCAAAGAATTACAAGAAAAATACTTCGATGCGGTATATGGAAGATCTGAAGATGTTCACAATTGGTTAACTTATGTCGAATAGACATGAGAAAGCCAATTTTAAAAAATTAGTATCAATAACTTATGTTCTCGGACATGAGTTATTTTTTTTAAATTCTAAATAAAATTAATCAAATTAACTATAATGGAATCTCTTAATCCGAATCGATATTTACTAATTGATTAATTTAAAACTATGTAATTTTTACGATTAATTAAAAAAGGTGAAATAATGGACATTTTACAAGCAATGATCATTGGACTCGTCCAAGGATTAACTGAATTTCTGCCTGTGAGCAGTTCTGCTCATTTAATATTTGCTCAACAAGCGTTAGGCGTTACAGATGTTGGATTGGCATTTGACGTATTATTGCATTTAGGAACTCTTATAGCAGTTGTAGCATATTTCTTTACTGACATCATCAATATGATTAAAGGATTCCTTTCAAGCCTCCTTGACTTGAAGGAAGGAAAATTCATTTCAGAAATGAAAAAGGACCCTTATAAAAAATTGGCTTGGCTTACAATATTGGCAACCATTCCTGTTGGAGTTGTAGGAGTATTGTTTAACGATGCAATCGAAGCAATGTTTACAGGATTGACTATTCCGGCATTCTTATTGTTGATTACAGGCTGTCTTTTATATTCTTCCCAAAGAATGGGTGGCGGCAGAATTGATGTAAGAAACGTAGGCCTTAAAGAAGCATTGATCATGGGATGTGGACAAGCAATGGCAGTTTTGCCTGGTCTTTCACGTTCAGGAACTACAATAGCTGCAGGATTATTTGCAGGATTAGACAAGGAATTTGCTGCTAAATTCAGTTTCATCTTATCAATCCCAGCAATCTTAGGTGCAGCGGTATTCCAACTTAAGGATTTGACTGCAGGAAATGTCGATTTATTAGCTTGCTTTGCAGGATTTGTAGTTGCAATCATTTCCGGATACTTTGCAATCAGTTTCTTGCTAAAAATCATTAAAGAAAAAAGCTTGGACATTTTTGCATACTACTGTTGGATTGTAGGAATAGTCGTATTGGTTGGAAGCTTAATTATTTAAGTTTGAAATCAAATCTATTTTAAAAAAAAAAGTTTAGAGATTTTTCTCTAAATTTTACTATTTTTATTATTAACTATAATTAACTATAATT